>NZ_JBQEDL010000050.1:0-19868 GCF_052106715.1 Gordonia sp. (in: high G+C Gram-positive bacteria) | reverse complement strand
TGCACTCCGGCCAGCTCGCAGAACGCATCAACGCACTCTGAGATACGAAGAGCCAGGAAACCTCACCTGGACTGTAGTTGCTGCTCCAGGTCTCCTTTCCGACCACTTCAACTCGCTTGGTCACCACAGCATGTCTGCGTTCACATCGGTGATAGCCAAGCCTGGTGCCGCTGGCCAGCACGAAGTTCGCCTTGCCCAGCAGGCGCACATCTACGATGCCTACGACTACGACGAGGGGAGCGGCGACGGTGTGGGCAGCTTTGGCGCCACCATCGCGATCGAGGGATTCCGACTCGGCATAGACAAGTGGTACAAGGTATTCGGACACGGCAGCCAGATCAAGTGGGAAGGACTCCGCTGATCATCGACCACTGGGGGTTAGGTTCCAGTGTTGACCACTATGAGCCGCGTCTCATGGTAACCACGTGCTAAGACTGCGGCGGTCTCACCTTGACTTACGTCGTCTGAAGCAGCACGACCCTCCATACGAGCGACGCGAACTATCGTTCCCGGTGGGCACGAGTATCCTAACCAATTGAGGTCCAGTCGGCTCCGCGGGAGTGTTACAGATTCACAAAACACATCCTGAAAGTCACCGAGCGATTTATAAATCTGAGCACTTCGTAGAGTAATGTAGCTCTTTTCTGATCCGCTCAACCTGATGGCGTACGCGGACATTCCTACGGAGCTGGCTGGCCACTCCCTGCCTTTTACGAATTCAAACCCTGAAGGTACGCCAATATGCCTTCGATTCATCAGATCTAACGCGGAATCATTTCGAAGATCGACCACAGTGGGTTCCTCTAAAGCGCCAAGACCCCACTCTGCGACAGCCTGGCATCCAGTCAGTGTGAGCAGAGCGGTGACTGCAGCCGAAGCAGTCGCGACCCTGTGGGCCGTGCCGCGTAGTTTCCCTACAGTCCTCATGAGTTGTGACTACAGGACCTTGACCAGATACGCAACAAGCCCACGGCCGTATGCGAGAGAGACCCGAGGAAACCTGATCACAAGGATGCGCCCAGTATAAATCGGCCGAGACGCATGGAGATTGAGTGCCGCCCCCCTTCCGACGAACGCGCGCCACCCACGAAGGACATCAGATCCTCGTAGTCCTGGCCGATAACCGTCTCGGCGCGCTAGCGACCGATCCATAGGGTATCGATCGCCCGCAGGCCCACGGCCCCGAGGCCGCGCGGGCCAAGGATCGCTCGACACCTCCCTGGCGGTGGGCAAGAGGCCTCACCGCCCCTTCGCTCGGAAGAGCATTCAATCGTCTAAAGGAAGTGGCTCCATTGAGTTTCCGCACCGTATACGGCTACGCCTGGTCAGAGAACGGATGGCGCATGTGCAACGCCGACGAAACTGTCGTCGTTCGGATAGCCGAGATGCCACTCCGTGTCCGTTCCGGCTACGCGGCCGAAGCACTGGGGGCATGGGCACGGTGGTACCACACCAACGTCGAGCCCATCGACAACTACCAGCCACTCGATGACTGGGGTTGGTCCGCGACCAACGACGTAGCGAACAGCAATCATTTGTCAGGCACAGCAGTCGATCTCAATGCCACCCAATACCCATGGGGGGCCAGAACGATGCCCGCCGATCGAATCGCGAGAATCCGCCGAGGGCTCCAGCTCTTCGAAGGAGTGATCTTCTGGGGAGCCGACTGGGGCAGAGCCGATGAGATGCACTACCAGCTCAACACCGGCACCGCACACATCACCGGAGCCTCAGACCGGCTGGCAGATTTCTGTCGACGCCGAATTCACAATGGACAGCTAGTACAAGGAGACGACGATATGTCGAACGCAGATATCACCAAGATCGAAAGCTTCATAAAGGCTTATCTCGGCCCGAACAACAGCGACACCAAAGACGTACGCCAGCAGCTCACCGGGTCGCGAGACCTGGTCTACGTGAGCGACCCCCACAGCGGCAAGAGAGTCATCGACCTCGATGCGTCCTACCGCGGCTTCCGCCAATCCGGCGGCCGCACCCTGATGGACCTCACGTGCGCAATTGCAGCCCGGGTAGGCGTGCCGAATACCTACGACACCTCTGCCCCCCGGTAGTCGGACAACAAGGAATTAAAGACCATGACCGTGTCACCACCTGCATGGACCGGACCGCCCTTGCCACCCGAGGAGCAGCCCACCCAGGCGCAACACCCCGAGCGCGCGGTACTCAGGACCACCGCCGCAACCAGCGTACCGTTGCTAGCCGTCCTACCCGTTCTCATAGAGCACCTAGGCCGACCGTGGGCAGCGATCTGTTTCGCCACCATCGTTATCGGTACCGCCGCTCTTACCCGAATCATGGCCGCCCCCCGGGTCGAGCAGCTCCTTCGTGCCATCATGCCGTTCCTCGCCGCCGCCCCGACACAGCTTGCGGGACGGCATCGGACGGACCCACCTCGATGATCTTTCCGAGGCCTGCCACCGGAGCTATTCGGGCAGGCGTTCTAGATGCGCCCCATATTGGTGGGCGTACTCCTCGGCTTCATCGCGCTCGTCGGCCGCAAACACCCTTACCTGTGTCGGGCTATCTGGTGGCCTGACGATAGCCACGAGCTCGTGCAGCTTTCGATGTCGACGGTTCCGTGACCTGCGGTCGACCACTCCCCCACTGATGTCTCCGGTATTTTCGGTCACAGCGACTCCTCCTGAACGGTTGCCTTTGGTCTGATCGCGTCACGGCGGACGTACAGAGTGGTGTCGACGTGAGTCCGCTTGTTCGCGCTACTGAGATGGACCGATACGAGCCCGCGCCACTGTCCATCACAGAGGCGCAGCCAAGCCAGGAGGAATCCGTCGATGACAGGCTCAAATCGGATGCCTGCGGCACGGATCCGCAAGGATGGGTGCGGGCCGGACTCGTAGGCAGGCATGCCGGCGTCGGGGTCGATTGATCGCATGTTGACCACGACAGGGATCGGCGGTTCGCAGAGGTGGATGGCTTGGCTGTCAGGAAACCGGCGAAGCCAGGCGGCCAAGCCGATACGCGATTCACACGCGCCGACAAGAGGAGGTTGCACCCATTAGTGAATCTTGATTTACTAACTGCATGGCACGACCACGGCGCGAACCACAGGACGTACTCGTGGACCGCATCGCATCGGCGTTGAGCACACGCGAGCAGCTCGAACCTTGGACGCTAGCCGACATCGCTCCAGCAGCCGGCCTCAGTCCCGCTGGGCTGCTCAAGCGGTTCGGCTCTCGTAGCGGCATTCTCCGAGCCTTAAGCCGCCGCTGGATCGACTCGATACCCGAAGGGCCCCAGGAGGGATCGGCGGCCTCGGAGGAACTGCACGCCTGGGTCGTGAGCCGCTTCACCGCTGACGGGCCACACGCGGTCGCATACGGCCTCGTCAACCTGGTCGATGACCTCATCGATGACGAGTTGCGCGACCTTCTCGCTTGTGGTTGGGGCAAAGAGATCCGCTACCTTGCTTCCCTCCTTGACCGGCTCGACCTTCCCGGCTTGCGCGATCCAGCATCGGGGGCCTCGCTGCTGTTCGACTCACTAAACGGTGCGATGCTCCGTAGCGCCGCCGAAGGAGATCCACCCACAACTACACGCATCCTCGACCAACTCTTGGAGGTATGGACATGAATCGACAGCACGGATGGACCGGACGAGTGTTCATCGGAGCCAGCCTTGATGGCTACATCGCCCGGCCAGACGGGAATATCGACTGGCTCACCGACCCGGCCCCGGGGCCCAGTCACGCAACGATCAACAGCAGCACCGAAGTCGAGGGCTGGGATAGCTTCTTCCCGAGCATCGATCACTTGGTGATGGGGCGGGGAACCTACGAGAAGGTCCTCACTTTCGACGGATGGCCCTACGACGGCAAGCAGGTCATCGTCCTGTCCACCACGCTTGAGACCGACGATAACCGCGTCACCGTCGTCCGTACGCTGGCGGACGCCGTGCAGCGCCTGCACGAGAACAAGGCTGCACAGGTCTACGTCGATGGCGGCCAGGTCATCCAGACCTTTCTCCGCGCGGACTTGATTGACGAGATCAGCATCGGCTGGGCTCCCGTACTCATCGGGTCGGGGCTCTCGCTTTTCGGTCTACTTGAGTCTGATGTCCAGCTTTCGCTGGTCGCCAGCAACTCAGGTGGAGGGATGGTGAATGCGACTTACCGAGTGCATCGCAGACACTCCACCCCTAATCAGGCGAATTGATGGGTCGTCGAGCCCGACGTGTTCCGTCAGAGCTCGAACAGTCCTCCCTCGGATGGGCCTCGCCATCCGTAATCGGCACATACGGGCGGGGTGGATTGACCGAGTGGACCACCGTCCGCGCGATCGCACGCTACCCCGAAGGGGCCACGACACCGGCCGCGATTACGGCCGGACTGTCGACAGCAGATCAGGCAACCGCCGACGCGGCAGCGACTGCACGGCGGTCTGCTGGGTTCCCCGGTCCACTGACTGTGTATCTCCTCGACAGGACCGCAGTCCTCGGTGTCGGAACGGTGGATCTCGGAACGAACTCGGACGGAAAGCATCTCGGACTACGACAAGGGAAGCTTCTCCGCGCCGAACACCACCAATCGAAGATCAGAGTTGGCGGCGGCTCTTCTTGGCTCACCCTCCCCGGCTCCGGCGCGCCCCACCAAGACTTCGCACCGCCATTGATCGACGTGGCCTTCCCGTAGGCCAAGACTGCGTATCCCTTGCCCCCTCATCACTCGGCGGATGGCACCGTCTACATTCGCGTTCGTCGCCCAGGTTCCGGTCCGTTGGTCGGACATGGACGCGTTCGGGCACATCAACCACGCGCGCGTGGTGACACTCATGGAAGAGGCCCGGATCGCTTGGCTGCTCAGCGCGGGCGAGGAATACGCACCCCTCATCAAGAGCGCCATGATCGTCCACGTCGACATCCGATATCAGGGCCAGTTGCGTCACGACGACTCCCCGCTGCACATCGGCATGTGGATCAAGTGCCATCGTTCGGTCGATTTCACGATCGGCTACGAGATCCGCGGCGCGCTGGCCGACGACGCCGAGCGCCCCGCGTGCACGGCGAGCACCCAGATGGCGGTCGTCGACATCGAGAACCACCGTCTGCGCAGGCTCAGCGACCTCGAGAAGGGGTATCTCAAGGAGTGGGGCGCGAAATGAGCTTCCCGTACGGACCAGTCGAGGACGACCCCGCTGGAACGGGTGACACGGGACGGCGACGTCACCGACATCGACGCGAGCCAGGAGTCTCGGACTTTCGGCGACCGGTTCGCCCTCTGACCTACGGCTCGTACCGCTGCGGCAGTTCGCGGCGCACGCCGGGCGCCAGTTGCGCGATGCTGCCCTGCAGCACGTCGCGATAGATACGTAGCTGCTCCTCGCCGCTGCGCACCTGTTGGGACAGGCGACGAGTGTTGTCGGCACCGAGTTCGCGGTCGCCCGAACGCGCAAGGAGGTGGTCGATCCGCTCGTCGATGGTGGACGCCCGGTCGAATTCGTCGAGCAGGCGAAGCTCGGTTGCCGCCGACTCGACGGTCGCCGCGATCTCCGAGAACGCGAGGACTCGATCGATCAACTCCGACCACACGGGACGCAGCGCACTCTCCCGCGCCTGGATGTGTGCGATGAAACCGGCGTCGAATCCGCCGTTGTTCTTCGCCTGGTCGAGGTCCACGCGCAGCGCGCGCAACGCGATGACGTCCGAAGCGATCTCAGCGAGTTCGGCATGCAGGTTCACTTGGACGCGCTGCATCTCGAAATGATCGGACATCCACGCGGGATTGGTACGGATCCGGTCGTAGTAGTGGCCCGCGATGAACAGCAGCGTCTCGTATCCGTCGGCGAACGACGCGCCACGCGAGGTGGTACCCGGAGCCACGGCATCCGGGCCGAACACCTGTGCCGCCATCTCCTCGACCTGTCGGCGTGGGCCGCGCCCGCCGACCTGTCCGACGACGCCGACGAACTTGTCGAACGCGTCCGATCCCGCCCGACGCGCTCCGGTCGGGCGGTACGGGACCGGAGCGCACAGGAGTCCCGAGAACAACTGTTCACGTTCGGCGATCTCGAGGTAGACGTTCTCGCGGCGTTCCCGTCGCACGGCGCGGGTTCCGCTGGGCATCACGCCCTTCGCCGTCACGACGGCTCGCCGCGCGTCCTCGCGTCGACGGTTCAACACTGCCAGGCGCGAGCGCACGATCGGCACGACGAGGCTTGGCAGCACCGTCGTGTCGAGGTACTTCTCAGCGTGCAGAATGCTGCGCTGAACGCGACGCAGTTCGCTGTAGCCGTTCGACGGAGACGGCAACGGGAGGTCGGCCGACGCCCGTCGGACGACAGTCCCCCGCGCGGTCGGAGTCAGATAACCCGATGCGATGAGCAGGCAGGCGAGGTCGGAGAGTTCGGACGGCTGCCCCGGCACCCGGGCCTCGTTCGTCCATTGCCGTAGGTCGGCGGCGGTGACCGAACGATCGGGTGCAGACATGCCACCATGCTACCGGCGTCGCTCCTGGACGTGAGGAGGTCCGCGTCACCCGCTCGCGACGCGCCACAGCGGTGACGTCGCCCGATGCAGCAGCCAGGCGATCGGAACGCTGATCGCCGTGGTGACCAGAAACGCCACGGCCACCGAGCCGGTGAAGATCTGATACCCGAGCAGGTCCATCACGAGTTCCAGGACCATGACGTGGACGAGGAAGAACTCGTAGGAGATCTCGCCGAACCACACCATCGGACGCGACCCGCACAGTCTCGACCACCGGCTCGGCGAGCCGCCGACGAGCGGGCCGATGAGACCGACGGCCACCACCGCGTACAGCAGGTGCTTGCCGACCGCCGCGCCCGCGTCATTCGGGACGATCGTCGGCTCGCCCGCGAACGCTCCCGCCGACAGCGCGAAGGCCACGACGGCCACCGCGACGCTCGGCGCAGTCGGCCAGGACCGCACCAGTCTGCCGATCACGGCGAGCAGCATGCCCGCGACGAACCAGATCGCAAACGTCGGGGCCCACAGTCGGGCGGTCGGGTCGACACCGTCGTCGTGCGTCACCATCGTCCAGATCGGTGAGAGGAGAAGGAGACCGCCGAGCACCGCGATCAGCAGGTCCGGCCGCCACCGGTCCCGGCATACGTAGCGCGCCAACGGCCACGAGATCAGCGGCAGCGCGATGTAGTACGCGATCTCGGCAGCCAGACTCCACATCTGGGTGAGCCCGGTGTGCAGATGCCCGAACCCGTACACCTGCGTCAACGTCAGATTTCGGACGAGGCCGGACCAGCCGTGACCGAGGTCGGACGAGTCGGTGCGAAACATGAAGATCAGGTAGACGGCGGCGACGGTGATCACATACGCCGGAACGATGCGTCGCACCCGGTGCCAGGCGTACCTCCTCAATCGAGGATGGTCGCCGGCCTCCGCCTGCAGCGACCGCACCCACGGTGAGAACAGCAGATATCCGGACAGGACGAAGAAGATCGTCACCCCGACCTCGAATCGCGCGAACAGCCGACCCACGTAGTCGTCGGTGTAGTGCCCAGTCCAGAACGCCGCGTGGGTGAGACAGACGGTCAGCGCGGCGACGGTGCGGATGCCGGTGAGCGCGGGCCTGCGCGTTGCGGGGCTGCGCGCAGGCGACCGGGCGTCCCCGGTCGAGGCAGTCAGATCCAGCCCCTCTCATGCGCTACTCGCGCAGCCTCCGCCCGCGTCGACGTCCCCGTCTTTCCGATGGCGGCCGACAGATGATTGCGGACCGTCCCCTGCGAGAGATGCACTCGGGCCGCGATCGCCGCGACCGTGCCGCCGGACAGCGCCTCGGTCAGCACGTCCGACTCCCTCGGCGTCAACGGATTCTCCCCGCTGGCGAGGCTCTCGGTCGCGAGTGTCGGATCGACGACGCGCAGCCCCGCGTGAACGCGACGGACGGCGTCGGCCAGTTCTGCTGCGGGCGTGTCCTTCACGACGAAACCGGACGCCCCCGCGCCGATCGCGCGCCGCAGATAGCCGGGTCGGCCGAACGTCGTCACGATCAACGACCGCACGCCGGGGAGCGTCGCCGAGACCTGCGCCGCCGCATCGATGCCGTCCATCCCGGGCATCTCGATGTCGAGCACACACACATGCGCTCCGGCGGCCCGCGCAGCGTCGACGACCTCGTCGCCGCGGCCGACCTGGGCGACCACCTGCAAGTCCGACTCGAGATCGAGGAGGGCGGCGAGTGCGCCGCGAACCAGCGCCTGGTCGTCGGCCAGCAGCAGCCGAATCGTCTCGCTCATCGGTTCATCCCATCATGTTCGATGTGGCAGCGGTCGACGTGGAGACGGTCGCGGTGACGACGGTCCCGCGCTCATCGGACTCCACACGCAGCGCACCACCAGCGTCGGCGACTCGCTCGGAGAGTCCCCGCAACCCGTTCCCGTAGGTGAGCATCGCCGAGCCGCCCCCGTCGTCGGCGACGGTGATCTCGTCGCGGCCGACCCGCACGCGACACGACGTCGCCCCGCTGTGCCGGACGACGTTGGTGACCGCTTCGCGCAGCACCCATGCGAACAAGGTCGCGTACGGGGTACGGACATCGGCCGGGTCGGGCACATCGGCGACGATCCCGGCCGCAGACAGCGCGCTGGCCGCCGACGCGAGACCGCTCGGCAACTCCGGCATCCGCAGCCGACCGACCGTCGAGCGAACCTCGGCCAACGCTTCGCGTGAGAGCGCGTTGACCTCGGCGATCTCGGCTTTTGCACGTTCCGGATCGAGATCGACCAGGCGCCCCGCGAGTTCGGTCTTCACCGAGATGACGGTCAGCGAGTGCCCGAGGATGTCGTGGACGTCGCGGGCCACACTCTCACGTTCGGCCACCACCGCCAGTTCGGCGTTGAGCTCTCGCTGCCGGTCGGCACTTGCGGCTCGCTCGTACTCGCGTTCACTGGCCGCCCGGATCGCGATCATCGTGGTGCCGATCGCCACCATGATCGCGAAGGTCCCGAAGTCGACGTCCCAGCCGAGCAGTTTCGGCACCACGTACACCGCCGCGATCAGACCAACGATGACGATCACCTGCAGCCGTCGGGGCGCGGTGAATGACACGACGGCCATGAGGAAACCCGCGAGGCCGAACGCGTCCTCGTGGATGATCGGGAACATGAGCCCGGCCAGGGCGATCAACACCCCGGTGATGTACCAGCGGGCCCGGTCGTAGTCGCCGTCGCCGCGAGGCGCCGAGTTCATCAGAAGGAAGCACGCGACGAGGTAGACGAGGGCGAACACGCCGAGGTCGACGAACCCCAGAACTCGGACCAGGACCGAGTTGTCCGAGGTGGCGATGGCGATCACCGGGTACAGCAGAAAGATCATCCAGACAGCGCCGAATGCCCAGCGCCACTGGCGCCAGGGCATCCGGTCGTCGTCCCGAAGCTTCGCGATCCGCTCGCGAGAGAGGACAGGGCTCATCGACGGTTCTCCTACTGGCGGTTGCTACTGCGAGAGTAGAAGAACGCCGCTGCCACGGCGAACGCACTAGCCCAGAATACGATGTTCGCGATCATCACCCACAGCGGAATCACGGTGCCGTACACCGTCATTCCGTCGTCGAGCGGGTAGCGCGCCAACGACACGACACCGAACATGGGGGTGAACTCGGCGATCCGCAGCATTGCGCCGCTCAGCGGGACGAACACATTGCCCGCGAACGCCAGCAGGGCGAGGATGCCGCCGAGGACCTGCATCGCGCCGTCGGACTTGAAGACGCTGCCGAGCGCGAGGCCGAGCGCCGCGAACAACCCCGAGCCGACCCAACCGACACCCAGGCACGCGATCCAGACCACGGCGGGCGCGCTCGCGCCGCTCAGCGCACCGACGACGGCCAAGACCACGACGGGCAGTGCACTCATCGCGAGGGCGAGGGCGATCTTGGTCGACACGTACCCGGACGGCTTGAGCGGCGTCATCATGAGGGTTCGCGTCCATCCCGCTTGTTGTTCGATGGCGACCGACGCCGCATTGGAGGCCGCAGCCAGAACGGCACCGTAGACGGCCATTCCCACGAGGACGTAGAACGCGACGTTGCCTTCGCCGACGCTCTCCTCGTTCGACTGGGTCGCACCGAATACCAGGTAGAGGAGTGCGGGCATGGCGATGGTGAAGATCATCGCGCGGCGGTTCCGCAAGACGCGTCGGACGTCGGCTTTGAGGTAGGTCGGCGCGATCGCTGCGCCGGTGAGGACAGACATGTCGGATCCTTTCGAGATCTGGGAGAGCTGGGTTGGTCGGGTGGGGTCAGGGCGATGCAGTCAAGGTGACGAACGCGTCCTCGAGGTTGTGCGCAGCGATCTCGACGTCACGTGCCTTGGTGCTGGTCAGTAGGTGACGGGCGAGACAGTCCGAGTCGGCGAGCGACATGTAGAGTCGCCCGCCGCGCTGCTCGCGGACCTCCAGGTCGGGGAACACCCGACGCAGCCCGGGCAGGGCCGCCTCGTCGAGGACGGCGGACACGACACGGCGACTGGCGCGGGTGCGGATCTCGGCGGTGGATCCGTCGGCCACGATGGTGCCGCCCGCCATCATCACGATCCGGTCGGCGAAGGCGTCGGCCTCCTCCAGGTAGTGGGTGGCGAACACGACGGTCCGGCCACGCCCCGCGTCGGCGCGCATCGCGGCCCAGAACGTGCGCCGTGACTCGACGTCCATTCCTGCGGTCGGCTCGTCGAGGACGATCAGGTCCGGATCGGGTAGGAGGGCGAGCGCGAACTTGAGACGCTGCTGTTCGCCGCCGGAGCAGCGCGACACCCTGCGGTCGGCGAGGTCGGCGATTTCCGCGCGCTCCATCACGGCGTCGACGTCCGCGGTCCGACTGTGCAGGGAGGCGACGACGGCGACCGTCTCGCCGACGGTGAAGTCGTCCATCAGGCCGCCCGTCTGCATGACGGCGGCGACCCGTCCCGCACGCGCCGCTCGGCGGGCCGGGCTGCCGAATACACTCACCTCGCCGCTGTCGGGGGCGGTGAGGCCGAGGATCATGTCGATCGTCGTCGTCTTCCCGGCGCCGTTGGGTCCGAGGAATGCGACGACCTCTCCGGGATGGACGACGAGGTCGATCCCCTTCACTGCGTCGACCACGGCGCCCTTGGGCCCGTGGAACCGCTTGGTCAGTTGCGTGACGTGGATGGCAGGTACTGGGTTTGTGACATCTGGGCTCATACCTTCACGATTCCGCTCCGGCGGCCCCGAGACCTCGCGCAGATGTCACCTCTTGCACATGACGTCTGTCAGGGGTACTGAGCCTCTACGTGACGACGATCACGGAGTGTTTGGCACAATTGGTGAACAGAGTGCGACCGGAGGAATGCGATGTCGGATGGCGAGGCGACCGTCACCCGGGTGAAGCGCGCCTACGAGCAGTTCCTGTCCGGTGTCAATCCACCCGAGGGCACCGTGCGCTCGCTGGTCCAGGAGTCGTGGGTCCGGTCTCGTAGCCGCGGCGTCGCCGACGCCCCCGACGTGACGTCGGGCGCCATGTCCGACAGTGACTTCTCCGAGTACCGTGCCGCGCACCGGCTCGCCCAGGTCCGACCGTTGATCACCTCGCTCATGCTCGACGACATCGCAGACGCGGGCGTCGTCGTCGCCCTCACCGACCGCCGCGGACGCCTCCTGTGGGTGGACGGCGATCGGTCGACGCGAGGAAAGGCGGCGAAGATCAACTTCGTCGAAGGCACGCTGTGGAGTGAGGACCAGGTCGGGACCAATGCTCCGGGACTCGCCCTCAACTTGGACCGCGGTGTCCAGATCATCGGCCCCGAACACTATGCGAGCCCGGTCCAGACGTGGAACTGCGCGGCGGCTCCGGTCCACGATCCGACGACGGGTGAGGTGATCGGCGCGATCGACGTGACGGGCGGCGATGCGGCTGCCGCACCGTTCGCGCTCGCCGCCGTCCGATCGGTCGTCGCTGCCGTCGAACGAGAATTGCGTTCGGTCGCCGTCGACCTGTCCCCCGCCGCCGTACTCGCCGGGTCCCTCGCGTCCCGGTTGACCGTGCTCGCGGGCGAACCCGCATGGCAGGCGCCGGGCCGGGCCAAGCATGTGTTGTCGCCCCGGCACGCGGAGATCCTGCTCCTGTTGCACCTGAATCCCGATGGCCTGTCGACCGACCGGCTCGCCGACCTGCTGTCCGACGACGATCTCGGTGCGGTGACCGTGCGCGCCGAGATCTCTCGCCTGCGCCGCGAGGTCGGCGACGTGCTCGCGTCCCGCCCCTACCGGCTCACTGGCGACGTGACGTCGGACGTCACCGATGTCCGCGACAGCATCGCCGCGGGCAATCTACGCACGGCCGTGTCGACGCTCGGACGCGGAGGCCTCCTCGCCGACTCCCTGGCGCCCGGAATCAGCGATGCGTTCGACGAGGTCCGTGAGGATCTGCGGTCGGCCGTCTTCGCCAGCCGCGACGTCACCGCCCTGCAGGCGTGGGCGTCCTCGCCCCACGGGCACGACGACTTCCAGGCGTGGACGGCGCTGCACCGCTCCCTGCCGTCAGGCCACCCGGACGCCGCGATCGCCGCGGGCCGGGTCCGGTTGCTGAACCGTCGTTTCGGAATCTGACCCGACTCTGCAGCGAGCCGAACCCGGCTACTCCGAGTTCTTGTACGGACGCATCGGTCCGGGCGTCCACAGACCACCGTGCTTGGTCTCGCCGACGTCCAACTGCGCGGTGACCTGCGGAACGAGTGGCACGAAGCGACGCAGCGTGCCCCAGTCCTTGGCCCACGCGTTGCGCAGGTAGCCGGGCTTGGTGATCGACCGCAGCGAGTTCTCGGTGATCCCGAGCGGGCCGCCGTAGTCTCCGGCCATCCAGCGCTGGGAGTTGACGCGTTCGCCCTCGGCGTCGGGGGTGATCCGCCACTGTGGCACCTCGAGCACGCCGTTGACGGCTGCGGCTGGACGCTGGCACGGGAACGCCAACGCGACCTCCCAGTCGAGCAGGACCGGAGCCTGGCTGCCGACCAGCGCGTTCAACGTCGTGAGATCCGTGACGCGCGGCGGCGTGACGGCCACCCACTGGTTCGGCGCAGGCGAGACGTCGTCGGCGACGACTCGCACCGTCGTCGCACGCGGCGGCGCATCTTTCAACGGGAAGCGCAGGTTTCGCCATTCGGGGGCTCCCCCCGCGTCCAACGGTGTCATCGACGCAACAGTCTGCACGGACCCGTCGCGGTCGACGCGACCGAACTCCAGGCGCACCTTCTGTCCGGTGTTGACGACGTTCCAGTCGTCGATGTACTCGATCTGTCCGGCGACCGACATGGTGACGAGCGGGGCCTTCTCACTCCGTTTCGGCAACGCGTACCAGTCAGAGGTGAGGTTGCCACGCGCGCCGGGCGCGCCGTATGTGCCGAGCACCGGGACTCGCTTCTGATCGAGTCCGAACGGAAGCTTCACCGAGGAGCCGTTGATGCCTCGCGTGCCGACGTTGCCGCCACCGGTGTCCGCCGAGCCCGCGTCGTTCGACGTGTCCTCGGAGTCGTCGTCGCTGGACTGCTGGATGGCCCCACTCGAACCATCGTCATCGGATTCGGATTCCTGCGAGTCGGCGTCCAGGTTGGCGGACACACCGTCGGGAGTGAATCCTTCGGATCGTCCCGCCAACGCCGCAGCGGCGCCGACGCCATGCTGGCCCTTGACGTCGGCAGGCGCCAGCAGGCCCTCGTTCGGGTCCGCTTCGACGAGTACGTCCTCGGCGAGCGCACACGGCTTGCCGCGGAACGAGTCGGCATTGGAACTCGTCCACGTCCACGAGTCGCTCAGCGCTGCCTTCGCAAACGAGGCGAACGTGAACAGCAGGACGATGGAGCACACGATCGACAGCGAGTAGGTCGGCATCCGCCCGACGAGTCCGGTCCGCGGCGGCGCCGGTTCGAGCCCCGACTGATCGAGCTGGTCGTCCCGGTAGTACTGCCAGACGCCGAGCAGCGTGATGGCGACCGCGATCAACAGGATCGGCCAGAACAGGCCGATGCCCGCGATGTGCGGGGTGTCGTCCGACCACGGGATGCCGTAGCTGCCGACATACCACCACTGGTTGCGCCCGGCGAACGCGACTGCGAGCGCGTAAGCGGCCGCGGCGGCGAAGAACGTGCGATTGCAGCGCCGCGTCAACACGGCGGGCCGCACCATTGCAGTAGCTGCCGCCGCAAGGACACCGGTCAGACATGCGATGGCGCCCAACTGGTGGGTGGCCTTGGTGGGGACGAACGCCAGCACGGCGACGGCGCCCGCGACCACGGCGATGAGCCGCCACAGCGGCGAACTCGGAACTCCCGGGACCCGTCGCCGACTCAGCAGGACGAGCACGATGAGCAGCACGGCCAGGATCGTCACGAAGATGCCGATCCGACGCGCGATGGAGCCGTCGGGGGTCGGGTTCAGCAGCACGTAGTAGCGCATGCCCTCGTTCCACCACTTGTTGGTGGGTCCGACGATGCCCTGGACGCGGACGCCCTCCATGATCGACGCGAGCGTCTGGTCGGCAAATATCTCGTAGAGGACCGCCAACCCGGATGCGACGAGCGGCATCAGCATCGGCAGCCACCCGTCACGTCCGCTGCGAGTCTGCAGACGCGCGATGAGCGGACGCAGTCCGGCGAGCAGGGCCACGGCGGCGATCGCACCGACGGGATGGATCGTCAGGGTCAACGCTGCGGCGATGATCGCCAGTGCCCACGGGACGAGGCGACCGGTTGCGATTCCGCGTTCGACGAGGATCCAGGTGGCGAGAATGCCGACGGTGATCGCCGGTTCCACACGTAGACCGTTGTTGAACGGCAGCCAGACCGCGAGGAAGGCGAGCGCGGCCGCCCAGTAGGCGGCGTGCGACGTGCGGACCGCGCGTCCAAGGCGCGGCAACGCGAACCGGCTGATCAGGAACCAGCCCGCGAGACCGAACAGGAGTGGCAGGAGTCGCAGCCACGGCACGGACGTGCTCACCTGCATCCACAACGACAGGTATTGATAATGCCAGCCGAACGGGTCCTGCGGCACACCGAAATAGCGGTAATAGTTGTCCAGGTAGCCTGCGCCCGGCGCGATTCGTCCGACGGTCACCTGGTAGCCGTCGTCGGCGGTGTTGCCGCCGATGAACAGCCAGACTGCGAGGACCGCGGTGACAAGCACGTCCGGGATCTTCGGTCGCCACCAGCCGCGGGCCAGCATGCGGCGCAACTTCTTCCCGTCCCGGGCGTCCAGGACCGCGAGCGCCGCGATGGACGCGAGCGTCAGCAGGACGCCTGCGATCAGCAGCGCGCCCTTGAGCGTGGTCGGGCTGGAGATGAATCTGGTGTCGACCGTCGAGTGGAAGCTCAGGCCGTCGGCCGACACTGTCTTCGGCAGGTCTGTATAGACGCCGATGATCTGCGGGCGCGTGTTCGGGTCGGGTGCATCGAACGTCGTCTGCGCATCGGGATCGGCGAAGCCCTCCAGCGCGCCGCGGGTCCCGTCGGTGTCGGCGTGCACCACGATCCGGCAGTCCGCTGATCGCTGCGCGCCCGCGCGCGGCACGTTCAGCACGACGGCATTGCGCTGCGTCACCAGGATCCGGTCGGCGGTCGCACGGACGAACAGACCGACGGTCCCGGCTTCCTCTCCCGGAGCGGGCACCGTCGACAGCAACACCCCGCCGCTCGCCGGGAGACCGGCGGCGAGCCGACACGGCACGGCGAGATCCATGTCGACCGGCACGTACGAGACGTTCGGGGCCGCGACGCTCTGCACCACCGGCGACGAACCCTGCTCGGTGGCCTGCGGCCAGTTCAGTTCGGTCTGCGTGTACGAAACCGGCAGGATCGGTGCGAGGACGGCGAGCAGGGCACCGAGCACACCGGCCACCACTGCGACGATCTTGGCGATCTTCACGGTGCGCGCACTCGGCCCGGCCGACCGGTCGGCAGCGGTCTGGTCGGTGGCGTCCTGGTCGGCAGGTCTCACGTCATCCACTTCACTCATTCGGGGACACCGCCCTGATCGGTCCGGTTCGGTGCCAGCCCCATCCGGTGCTCGTACCGGTGGTCAGACTGGCCTGCGGCGCGCCGGGCATCAACGGGGTCAGCTTGATCAATGCGCCCCAGTCCTGATGCCAGTCGTTGTCCAGGTAGGTCGAGGCGGTGGACGGCTGGGTCACCGCGTCGACGGCACCTTCGATGCCGCCGCCCGAGATGTGCTGCCACGACTTCGACTTCGATCCGGCAGTGATCTGATCGGGCGAGATCTGCCAGGCCGGAACGTCGAAAACGCCGTTGCGCGCCGTCATCGGTTGCTGGCACGGGAACTGGGCGCCGACCGACAGGTCGAGCAGCACCGGTTGCTCGTGACCGACGACCTTGTCGAGCGTCTGAAGCCGCGGTGCGCGCGGCGGAGTGACGGCCAGCCATTCGTCGGGGTTGACGTTGGAGTCGTCGGCGACGATACGCATCGCCGTCGCGTCGCTCGGCACCTGCGACATCGGTACCCGCAGGTTGCGCCACGGCCGGTTGGCTCCCCAATCCGGGTCGATCGGGGTCGCCTGGCCGACTTTCTCGAAGTCGGCCCCGGCGCCTGCGCGCCCGAATTCGACGATCAGTGATCGGCCGGGGCGCGACGCGTCGTCCTCGTCGATCGAATGGATCGAGCCTGCGGCCGAGATCACCAGGAGCGGCGAGACGTCCCGCGCGGGCAGGCCGTACCAGGACGACGTCAGCATCGCGGTGCCGTCGTCGTACCCGTAACTGCCCAGGACCGGGGTGGTGCCCGGGTTCAGTCCGAACGGCAGCGCCGCCGTCGATCCGTTGACGGTCTCCGGACCGCGGCCACCGGTGGTGCCCGGGGTCCCGAGGGTCACCGAGAACGACTGCGAAACCTTGCGCCCGGTATGGATGGTTCCGGCGCCGATCCCGACGTTCTCCGGGACCAAGTCGTCGGCGACACCGTTCGGGGTGAAGCCGCGCGACTCGCCCGCCAACGCCTTCGACGCGTCCGCGGTGCCGATCGGGGTGAGCATGCCGTCGTTCGAATCGGGTTCGACGAGGACGTCGTCGGCCATACCGCAGGCGTCACCGGTGAGCGAATGCAGATCGGCGGACAGATGCGAGTAGGTGTCAGACCGGGCGGCCGCTGCCCGCGCGAACAGCGCGAACTCGGCGAGCAGGAGCGCGACCACGATGATCAGCATCGGGGCCGACCGCACGGCCGAACGCCACCCAGACCGCTCCGGGACCGGCCGCGGCGGACGCACGTGGCACCAGATCGCGGCGAGGAAGCAGATCCCGGTCAGCACCAGGACGATGGTCGGCAGCGGTTGTCCGGCCAGTCCGGGGATCTTGTCGGACCAGGAGATGCCGAGGTCGAAGCTCCAGCCCCATGCGTTGGCGCCCGCCGTCGCGCCTGCGCACGCGAGCATGAGCGCGGCGAGATAGATCCAGAAGTCGCGGGCGCTGCGACGAGCCTGCTGCGCCATCACGACGGTGACGACGGCCGCGAGCGCCGACCCCAAACCGGTGTAGATGCCGAACTGGACGGTCCACTTCGTCGGCGTGAACGACAGCAGCAGCACGGTGAGCAGCGTCGCGCCGACGAGACGCCATACCGGTCCGCGAGCGATTCCCGGAATGTGCTTACGGCGCAACAGCACTGCGAGAGTCGCAAGGAGCGCGAGGATCAACATCAGGACCGGGAGCCGTCGGGCAAGCGCTCCGTCATCGTGCGAGAGCGTCAGGAAGTAGAACCGCAGCAGTTCCTGGTACCACGCAGCAGTCGGTCCGGCGGTGTACCGGACTCGGATCGCTTCGGCGACGGCGGCGATGGTCTGCTGACGGAACACAACCATCACGACGAGCGCGAACGCGGCGCCGACGGGTGCGGCCAACGAGAGCAGTCCGACGTCACGGCGGCGAGCACGGACGACGCGCAGCATCGGCCGCGAGCCCGCGATGAGGACGGCGACCGCGATGATTCCGTGGGGTGCGACGGCAAGCGTCAGCCCGGCGAACAGTGCGGCGAGCGCGGCAGGCAGGAGTTGGCGAGTGGCGACGGTGCGCTCCACCATCCACCAGGTGAGAAGCGAGCCGAGGACGATGACGGTCTCGCTGCGCAACCCGCTCGCGAACGGCATCCAGAACGCGACGAACACCGCGGCCGCGGTGAAGACCGCGAGATGAGAGCGGTGCAGGGCTACCCCGAGCCGCGGCAGGAGTACGCGGGACAGGATGAACCACGACACCAGACCCGCGACGAGCGCAGGGAGGCGCATCCACAGGGTGGCGGTAGAGATCTCGGCCCAGTGGCCGAGGAACGAGTAATACCAGTCGAACGGCGCCTCGGGGACGTTGAACCAGCGGTAGTAGTCGCCAAGGAATCCGGCGTCGTCGGCGTTGCGGCCCATGGTCAGGATGTAGCCGTCGTCCGACGATCCGGCCCCCAGGAAGTGCCATACGACAAGCGCTGCCGTCACCAAAACATCCGGGACGCGCGGGATCAGGAGTCGCCAGCGGCCCGCGGGCGCGAACCGATGTCGGTATCCGCCGAGCACATCGAGACGGTATGCGGCGAACAGCGCCGCGAGAGCCGCGATCACGCCGGCTATCAGGACGAGCCATTTGAGGACGGTCGGAGTCACGTCGAACCGGTTGTCCACATCGACGTGCACGGCCAGACCGGACTGCTGTGCGGCGTGGACCTGGTTCGCGTCGAGGCCGGTGAACACGCCTGCCACGATGGGCTTCTGCGCATCATCATTGGTCACGGCGGGTCCGAGACCGACGAATTGCGCGAAGACTGTCGGCCCGTCGGTCCAGACGTGGAGGCTCTTGGCTCGTTCCACATCGGCCCGGGTCGCCGACGCGACCTCGGTGCCGCGCACGACGACCGAAGCACCCTTCTCCGACGCCGTGATCGCGAGGGCGTTGTCGCGGAATCCCTCAGCGGACGACGGCATGGTCGCGACGATCGTCGTCGACTCGTCGTGCATGAGCGTGTCGCGCCCGATACGCACGTCGAGCCCGGCGGGAGTCTGAGTGGCCAGCGGCGCGACGACGGACCCGTTGGCCGGGTCGAGTCGCTGTCCGGCAGGCCAGTCGATGGTCGCGTCGTGCTGCGTGACCGGCAGGAACGGGGTAGCTACCGCTGCTGCGATCGCGATCACCCCGGCTACGGCCGCGATGATCGCGTACGTCCGAGCGCGCGCTGTAGTCGGAGTAGGCATCGCGTCGATGCTAAGCCATGCAGCCTGAGTCTTCGGTGAGTGATCGGCCGCAGGCGGCGTTCGCGTTGCAACGTCACTGCAACCATCACGAGCCTAGTGTGTGCCTCACATCACTAACTGTCCGCAACGTGACATGAGGAGGAGTCCGCAATGACGGTCTACGCAAAGCCGGGTACCGCTGGTTCGGTCATGAGTTTCGAGTCTCGCTACGACAACTGGATCGGTGGCAAATGGACCCCGCCGGTCAAGGGTCAGTACTTCGAGAACCCGTCGCCGGTCGACGGCCAGACCTTCTGTGAGGTCGCACGATCGACGGCCGAAGACGTCGACCTCGCACTCGACGCCGCGCACGCCGCAGCACCCGCATGGGGCAAGACGTCGGTCGCCGAGCGCGCCGTGATCCTCAACAAGATCGCCGACCGCATCGAGGAGAACCTCGAGAAGATCGCCGTCGCCGAGAGCTGGGACAACGGCAAGGCGATCCGCGAGCCGCTCAACGCCGACATTCCGCTCGGCATCGACCACTTCCGCTACTTCGCCGGCGCGATCCGGGCGCAGGAAGGGCACCTGTCGCAGATCAACGAGGATCTCATCGCGTACCACTTCCACGAGCCGCTCGGCGTCGTCGGGCAGATCATCCCGTGGAACTTCCCCATCCTCATGGGCGTGT
>NZ_JBQEDL010000049.1:1955-20010 GCF_052106715.1 Gordonia sp. (in: high G+C Gram-positive bacteria) | reverse complement strand
CATCGGATCCGACGGGCTCGGCGGCACGGGCGATCACTTCGATCGCCCCGTCGTCGAACGCGTCGTATGCGGGGCTGCCGCTGCCGTGGGGAGCCTCCACATCCGAGTGCGCTCCACAGCCGTACTCGGCGGAGACGACGTGGCCGTCCGCGGCGAGTTCGTTGGCGCAGACACCGAATCCGGCGTGCAGCGCTCCGGCGATCGGCAGGTAGAAGCCGCAGGTCGCGCACGCGTGACGGGCGTTGCGCGCCATCGGCGACGCGGGACCGAAGTCGCCGTCGTACCAGCGTTGAGCAGCCTCCGCTCGGCCTTCGAGGGACAGGAGGCGCCGCCGACCCAACCCGATCTCGGCACCGACCTGGCCCACCTCGTCGACGTCGAGCGGGCTCACATCGTGCGTATCGATCTGTCCCGGGACCAGCCGCGGGTCGTCTTCGGGTGCGGCGAGTAGGTCACCGGGACCGAGATCACCCGGAGCCACTCGTTTGACCCACGGCACCCAGTCGGGCGCCAGCAGTGCGTCGCCCGCGGGGAGCAGCGCCACTTCGCTCACCGTGACCTCGGACGAGTCCGGCACACCGGCGACGACAACGCACCACTGCCAGCCGCGATAGCCGGGAACTCGAGCGTCGAAGTAGTGCGCAGCGGCGTAGTCACCCTCGGCCGCGGACCCGGTGTGAGCACCGGGATCCTCTCCCTCGGCGACGAGGGCAGCGTGGGCGATGTCGACAGCGTCGACGAGTCGGGGCGACGAGATAGCAACACTCACATGTCCAGTGTGCAATAGCCGGGGCCCTCGACGCACGTCAGGCACGTCCCTGCGGCACGATGCCGCAGCGATGAGGAACAATCGTAGGAGTGAATACCCGTGGATCTCACGACGACCGCGGGGCAGGCGGTCGCCCGCGTCCCCCTCAGGAGACGCCGCACAGAGGGGACGCGCAGCCCCGACGGTCGCGTCGCCCTGCCCCGCACCCAGGGCAGGCCAACTATCCGGCCGACGGCCCCCGACGAACACCGCGCACGCCAACGCGCCGGTTCGACGCGCCCGCAGGCCACCCCGACGACGGGCCGCAAGAACACGCGCACCGCGACCAGACCAGGCCGGCTAGCGGCGCGTACCTTCCGCCGCGGACCCACAATCCGCACCTGCCGCCGTTGGCGCACGACGACCCGCAGAACGCCGAGACCACGTCGTTCGACGCAGGCCGCCGCGGACGCAAGAAGCGGTTGTCCGGCGACGCGGAGTACGTGCCGCCGGAAAAGGTGACCGTGGTCCGGGTGATGGCGCGCCGCTCCAAGTACTTCACCGCTGTCGGTGCCAAGATGGTTCACCGCGCGGCGACCGCAGACGGCGCCGACCGATCGGGGCTCACTGCGCTCACCCTTCCGGTCATCGCGAACACCGCAGTCGACGCGGCGATGGCGATCGCGCTCGCCAACACGCTGTTCTTCGCCGCGGCGACGAGTGACTCGAAGGTCAGCGTCGGCCTCTACCTGGCGATCACGATCGCGCCGTTCGCCTTCATCGCACCGCTCATCGGGCCGATCCTGGACCGGCTGCAGCACGGTCGGCGGATCGCGATGGCGGCGACGTTCGCGTTGCGCGTGGTGCTCGGCATGCTGATCATCGTCAACTCGTCGTGGGACTCGGACACGATGCAGCTCGAGTACAAGCCGTGGGTGCTGTACCCGTGTGCGCTCGGCCTGATGGTGCTGTCCAAATCGTTCGGCGTGCTCAAGTCGGCGGTCGCTCCTCGCGTGCTGCCGCCGTCGATCGACCTGGTCCGAGTCAACTCACGCCTGACCGTGTTCGGCCTGGTGGCCGGCACGATGGTCGGCGGTGCGATCGCCGCGGCACTGGAGTTCATCCTCGGCAAGGCCTTCCCGTTCCACGTTCCCGGCGCGATGATCTGGCTGTGTCTGGTCGCTGCGGCCGGCGCCTTCTTCTGCATGAAGATCCCCGCCTGGGTCGAAGTGACCGAGGGCGAGGTCCCGACCACCCTGACCTACCGCGGCGATCCGTCCGCCGAGGAGACAACGCCGTCGAAGGGCGCGAGCTTCTCTCGCGAACTCGCAGCCAAGATGCGACAGCCGCTCGGCCGGACCGTGATCGTCGGGTTGTGGGGCAATGGCACGATCCGCATCCTGACCGGGTTCCTCACTCTGTACATAGCGTTCTACGCGAAGGCCCAGCCCGACACCACGGGCTGGCAACAGATGCTGATGCTCGGCGCCGTCGGCGCGGCCGCGGGTGTCGGCAACTTCCTCGGCAACGGTGTCGGCACGCGCCTGGAGCTCAAGAGCCCGACCCGGATCGTCATCCTGGCGACGGCAGCCACCTTCGTCGCATGCGTGCTGGCCGCGGTCTTCGGATCACTGATCCTGGTCGTCGTCGCAGGCTTCACCGGATCGGCGACGAGCGCGATCGCGAAGGTCTGCATGGACTCGTCGATCCAAGACGACCTGCCTGACGAGTCGCGGGCCTCTGCCTTCGGTCGTTCGGAGACCGTGCTGCAATTGTGCTGGGTGCTCGGTGCCAGCCTCGGCGTGATCTTGCCGACCGACATCTGGATCGGCTTCACGGTCGTGTCCGTCCTCGTCGGTGTAGGTTTCGTCCAGACCCTGCTGACCAGTCGCGGTTCGACGCTGGTGCCCGGCATCGGCGGCCGACGTCCCGACCATGCGGCCCCGACCGTCCCGTTCGCAGCCCCGGGATCGCCGACGCCGCCCAGCGCCGCGCCGACCCGCCGCACCGTCCGTTGAGTCGGCCCAGCCCGCCGCAAGAACAGAAGGATTCCTCGTGCTTCATTCCGGAGACAAGAAGGTGCTGGCGAAACTCGCTGCGGTGCTCGCCGTGGTGGTCGTCGCCATCGCCGCCGTCACCACCGTCCTGGTGACGACCGCCGACGACACCGACTCGGCGCCGACGGTGTCGATACAGGCGGGTGAGGATCTGGTACGCGCCGACCCCAGTTACTGGTGCGCCGTCGACATGACCGACTGCCGTCCGACGGATCCGCGGCGGGTACAGACGCTCCCGGTGAACGTGGTGCGCGCACCCGCGCCGATCGGCAGCTCTGTCCTGGTGTCGGTGCCCCAAGAGGTCGCCGAAGGACCGTGGATGGCGATCACTCAGTATGCGACGCCGCGCGGTGTGTACCGCGTCATCGACGTCGAACCCTCGGAGAGCACCTACACCAAGAAGTTCCACAGCAGGCCCGACGCCGTACTGCTCGGCGTCGAGGTGTGGTCGGTCTCGACCGTCCTGCAGAACGCTCCAGACGGCATCGAGTCGCTCGACGGATCGATCCTGATGCGCGGCACATACACGATCGACACGGTTCCGGACGACTTCCGAGTCCCGAACTCCACCGAACTACCCGACCGCCGCAGCTGACTCACTGCGCGGCGCCACCTGCTCAGACGTATTCAGCGGTCCAGTTCGCGGGTCACTCCTCGGACCACTTCGGAGATGCGCTGCGAGGTCTTGCGGTCGGGGTACCGGCCGTTTCGAAGACCCGGCTGCACCGTGCCCTCGAGCAGGGTGATCAGATCGGCGACCAGCCCGTGCAATTCGTCCGGGCTCATCCGCTTGGTATCCGGGCGCTTGTCGCGTCGGGCATCGCGATTGTTCTTGACGACGCTCGGCGCAGGCTCGAGCACAGTCACGCGCAGCGCTTGGGGGCCGCGTCGGCCCGCGGCCATGTCGAACTCGACCCGCTGTCCGGCCTTCAGCTCAGGGGCGTCGTCGCCGAGCGCCGACGCACGGACGTACACGTCCTCGCCCTCGTCCTGGGACAGGAATCCGAAGCCCTTGTCGGCGTCGTACCACTTCACTCGGCCGCTTGGCACAGCACTCACCCTCAACTGGTTAATCTGCCTAAAGAATCACGTAAGCGCCCGACGTAGCCGCTGGCAGTACGACTCGAGGCGCGTGGTGTCCGATTCTACCGCCTGGATTACCGTGGACTGCATGCAGACCCAGAAGTCCTCCCGCCTGTTGGCGACGGCCGTGGTGCTGTTCGCCATCGGAATGATCGCGTCGATCGCACTCCTGGTTCCCGCAGTCCGCGACAGCAACCAGGCGATCGTGGTGACGGTGTATCTGCTCGCACTGTGCGCACCGCTCGGTTTCGTCCTCGGACTGGTGTTCGCCCTGATGTCAGGCAGGCGCAGCCGGTGACGGGCGCCTCGCCGCTCGCCCCGGTCTCCGCGGCAGGCGCCTTGAAGCGGGCCTACAGCTGTTTCCCGACCGGTGTGGTCGCCGTGTGCCGTCGGACCTCCGACGGCGACGTGGGGATGTCCGCGAGCGCGTTCACCACCGTGTCCCTCGACCCGCCCCTGGTATCGGTGTGCGTGCGTGACGGATCGTCGACGTGGCCGCGGTTGGCGACTGCCGACCGCCTCGGTGTCAGCGTCTTCGCGTCGCACCAGGGCGAAGCGTGCCGTCGCCTGGCGGGCCCGCCGGAGTCACGATTCGATGACGTCCACCGATGGTCGACGGACTCGGGCGCACTGTTCGTCTCGGGCTCGGCGGCCCATCTGGAGTGCTCCGTAGAGCAGGAGGTGCCTGCGGGCGACCATCATGTGGTACTCCTCCGGATCCATGCTCTACGCAGCGATCCGAGCGTCGATCCGCTCGTGTTCCACGCGTCGACATTCCGCGCATTGGAGGCGCGGCGTGAACAATCCTGAGCAGACAGCGTGGTCCGCGTCTCAAATCCGACGTGATACTTATCACATAACAGTGCGATAACGAACCGGACACGGACCGGGTATCAGTGGCGTGAACTGCACAGACGTGATGCCGCGTCCGAAATGCGCGAATCGAGTCCAGAAATTCACCGCGCGCAAGACCGTGAAATCGACGCCTACTGACCCGTATTGTTCAGGGCGGTCATCCACCAGGTGATCGACCCCGAACCAGATAACTCTTTCTGCCGCGCCAAACCTCGCTCCGCTGAAAGAGAACGCATGACAGGACTTTCAGGAGCGAGGACGGGGGACCCACCATCTCCCTGTGAGACCCGGCGGACGAGCAATCGACCGCCTTGGGGTTAAGTTCCCGGGTATCGGCCACCAGCCGGCCCCGGCGACCGGGCACCTCTCGCCCGAACCCGACAGCTCACCTCGTAGGCGCGTGGAGAGAGGAAAAAACACATGTCCGGACGTCACGCCAAGCAGACGACCAATACCAAGACCTTCGCCAAGGTCGCCGCGACCTCCGTCGTACTCGGCGGCATCGGCGGCGGCGCAGCCCTTCTCGGCGCCGGCCAGGCATCCGCCGCGACCGATTCCGAGTGGAACCAGGTCGCACAGTGCGAGTCGGGCGGCAACTGGTCCATCAACACCGGCAACGGCTACCACGGCGGGCTGCAGTTCAGCCCGAGCACCTGGGCTGCCAACGGCGGCACCCAGTACGCTCCGACCGCCGACCAGGCCACCCGTGACCAGCAGATCGCCATCGGCGAGCGCGTCCTGGCGTCGCAGGGCGCGGGCGCATGGCCTGTCTGCGGCGGCGTCCTCTCGGGCCCGAGCCAGCGCACCGCGCCCGCTCCCGAGCAGGCCCCCGAGGCCCCGAGCCAGGAGAACGGCTCGGACAACGGGTCGAGCGAGGCTAAGACCAGCGACGACGTCAAGGGCCAGGTCGACAAGAGCCTCGACAAGGCCAACGTCAGCCCCGAGGTCCGCAAGGCCTGGAAGGCTGCCAAGGACAGCGGCTACGACCTGACCCCGGACCAGGTCAAGCTGTTCAACCAGAACAAGCACCTGCTGCCTTCCTAAGCAGAGCGCTCAAGTAGCCCCGACTTCTCCAAGTCGGGGCTACTTTTTGCTTCATCACGCCGGGCTGGAGCCGCGGCGAGCAAGGGACACGACAGCACACGCCAGGCCCCACTCCGACGAGCAGGGCCTGGCGTGTGAGTCTTCGCTAGAAGCGGATCAACGGTTGACGACGGTCTTCGCGTGCACGTACGGAAGGTCGTCGACCGGCAGCGGGAACTCCGTGTCACCGAACGGCGAGAGAGCGCCCGACACGTGTGTGAGGAACTCGGTCACGGCGTGCTCGTCGCCGATCTCCTGGGGCCAGCCGTTGTCCACGTATCCATTCTTCTTAGCCACGGCGTTCATTCTGCCATGAGCGCACCGCACAGGCCTACGCACCCGGCGCATCGGGCAGCGGCCCACGGGGAACCGGTCGGTAAGGTGGGTCGAATGAGTCCGGACCACCCGTCGCGCACATGCGCCGATGAGCTGGCGAGTCGGTCGGACGAACGACTCGCCGAACTCCTGGTCCGTCGGCCCGATCTCGCGTCGCCGCCACCGCGGGGAACCGGAGTCCTCGCACAGCGTTCCCTCGCCGCCGCGTCCATCTCGTTGGCCGGTGAGGATCTCGATGTCCTCGCCGTCGCCGTCGTCGAAGCCTTCCTCGACATCGCAGACGATCTGCGGCACCACGATGGGCTGCTCGGGCCCGTGAGTCGCGACGAGATCGTGACCAAGCTGGGTCGACGCGCCCGCCGATCCGACATCGACGCGCGACTCGCCGTCCTCGCCGACCGCGCCCTGATCTGGCCGAGCGGGTCGTCGAAAGGCAAAAAGGCGACGAGCTGGATGGCAGGCAGCCACCTGCCTTCGACACTGCCGTGGACGACCCCGCACCTGATCACCCCGATCGCCGCCCTGGATCCGGAGGAGATCTCCAGTCGGATCGACGGCCTCGACGACCGACCGCGTGAACTCCTCGCCACGCTCGCCAACGGCCACGCCCTCGGGCGGTCACGCGACGCGGCGGCCGACGCCGACCCGACAGCTCCCGTCCCCCGCCTCATCGCGTCCGACCTCTTGTCCCGGGTCGACGAGCAGACCGTCGAGCTGCCGCCGCAGGTCGGTCAGATCCTGCGCGGCGAGCCACCATTGGCGACGGCGAGCCTGAAAGCGCCCGACCTATCCGGCACACCGTCACGTTTCGACGCCACCACCGTCGACGCCGCAGGCGCAGGCGAGGCACTCGAGCTTCTGCGCCACGCGGGCGATCTACTCGACGCTCTCTCCGCGGCCCCCGCGGCCGTGCTGCGTGCAGGCGGCATCGGTGTCCGCGAACTGCGACGCCTCGCGAAGACGACCGGGCTGTCGATGACCCGCGTCGGCCTGATCGTCGAGCTCACGGCATCCGCCGGGCTGATCGACGCGGGCGTCCCCGAGTCGACGAGTGTCCTGTCCGGCGACGACGTAGTCGCTCCGACGACGTCGAGTGACACGTGGCGGCACCACGAACCCGGCCGTCGCTGGGCGCACCTGGCCGAGTGCTGGCTCGATCTGCCGCGCCGACCATGGCTGATCGGCGAGACCGACCGCGACGGCGCGATCATCGGTGCGCTGGCCGATACGGCGTTCGACCAGTCGGCATCATCGGTCCGACGCGCGATCCTGACACCGCTCACCGAGGTCGAACCGGCGATCGGGGTGAGTGTCGACGACCTGACCGCATTGCTCGGCTGGCGCCATCCTCGACAGTTGCGTCGGTTCACCACCCGTCTCGTCGGCGAGACGCTGCGCGAGGCAACCGAACTAGGACTCGTCGCGCACGGCGCGCTGACCATGGCGGGCCGCGCGTTGCTCGCCGTCGGCGAGGACGAGGACGGCCCCGACGACGGAAGCCATAGCGTCGAGAGTGATCGCGGCGACCTCGTCGAGGTGATGACCGCGGCGCTCCCCGCGCCCATCGACTACTTCCTCGTACAAGCCGACTTCACCGTCACGGTGCCCGGCCCGCTCACTGCGGAGTTGGCCGAGCGACTCGCGCTGGTCGCCGACCTCGAGTCCGGTGGCGCCGCCTCGGTGTATCGGGTCACCGAGGATGGGATCCGCCGTGCCCTGGACACCGGCCGGACGGCCGCAGAGCTGGCCGCACTGTTCACCGAGCACTCCAAGACACCGGTACCCCAATCGCTGACGTACCTGATCGACGACGTCGCCCGCAGACACGGACAGCTGCGGGTCGGTGTCGCGTCGTCGTTCGTCCGCTGCGACGACGAGGCGACGTTGACGGCCGTTCTGCGCAGCTCGGTGGCGGCCGAACTGTCCTTGCGTGCGCTGGCTCCGACTGTCGCAGTGTCGGCGGCTGCGCTGCGCGATGTGATCGACCGGCTGCGCGCCGCGGGCTTCGCGCCGGCGGGTGAGGACTCATCGGGTGCGCTGATCGATCTGCGCAGCCGCGGGGTCCGGGTGCCCGCGCGCACCCGTAGAAGGCCGTTGCCGACTCGTCGCAGACGGATCGGCCCGGGCCAGGCCGCCACCGTTGTCGGCCGTATGCGGGTCGCCGACCGCGCGGCGGGCCCGGTGTCGACTGCGGCGTCGACGAGTTCGGGCGAGACGACGTCGGCCCTCATCCAGTTGGCCTTGCAGACCGGGCGCAGGCTCCGGATCGGTTACGTCGACGCACACGGCGGCGCGAGCCGCCACGTCGTGAAGGCCCGATCGCTCGGCGCGGGGCAACTCGTCGCCGTCGAGGAGACCGGCGGCGAGGAACTGCGGTTCGCGCTGCACCGCATCACCCGCGTCGAACTCCTGTAGTCGCCCGGGCTCTCGTCGCCACCGACTCCCCGGTGTGGCCGAGAAGCCCGACGGTCTGGACAATGGACAGGTGACCGACGGACCGCTGATCGTGCAATCGGACAAGACCCTCCTGTTGGAGGTCGACCATCCCGCCGCCGCGCAGGCCCGCGCGGCGATCGCGCCGTTCGCCGAACTCGAACGCGCTCCCGAACACATCCACACCTACCGGGTCACCCCGCTGGCGTTGTGGAACGCTCGGGCGGCAGGCCACGACGCCGAGCAGGTGGTCGACGCGCTCGTCACCCATTCCCGGTTCCCGGTGCCGCAGCCACTGCTGGTCGACATCGTCGACACGATGGGCCGGTTCGGGCGTCTGCAACTGGTGAAGCATCCCGCACACGGGCTGACGCTGGTCTCGTTCGACCGGGCAGTGCTCGAGGAGATCCTCCGACACAAGAAGGTTGCTCCGATGCTCGGAGCCCGGATCGACGACGACACCGTCATCGTCCACCCGTCCGAACGCGGTCGCCTCAAGCAGATCCTGCTCAAGGTCGGTTGGCCCGCCGAAGACCTGGCGGGATACGTCGACGGCGAAGCGCATCCGATCGACCTCGTGCAGGACGACTGGTCGTTGCGCGACTATCAGGAGCTGGCGGCGGACTCGTTCTGGGCCGGCGGGTCGGGCGTAGTCGTCCTGCCCTGCGGTGCAGGTAAGACGATGGTCGGCGCGGCTGCGATGGCCAAGGCCGGTGCGACGACCCTGATCCTCGTGACCAACACGGTCGCGGGACGCCAGTGGAAGCGTGAACTGATCGCGCGCACCTCGCTCACCGAGGAGGAGATCGGCGAGTACTCGGGCGAGCGCAAGGAGGTCCGTCCCGTCACGATCGCCACCTACCAGGTGATCACCCGCAAATCGAAGGGCGAGTACAAGAATCTCGATCTGTTCGATTCGCGCGACTGGGGCCTCATCGTCTACGACGAGGTGCATCTGCTGCCCGCTCCGGTCTTCCGAATGACCGCCGATCTGCAGTCACGCCGCCGCCTCGGACTGACGGCAACGCTCGTCCGTGAGGACGGTCGCGAGGGCGACGTGTTCAGTCTCATCGGGCCCAAGCGCTACGACGCCCCGTGGAAGGACATCGAAGCGCAGGGCTGGATCGCTCCGGCCGACTGCGTCGAAGTCCGGGTGACGATGACCGATGAGGAACGGCTGCAGTACGCGGTCGCCGAGGCCGACACGAAGTACAAGCTCTGCTCGACGGTCCACTCGAAGGTCAACGTCGTCAAGAACATCCTCGGTAGGCACCACGGGTCTCAGACACTCGTGATCGGCGCCTACATCGATCAGCTCGAGGAACTCGGCCGTGAACTCGACGCCCCGGTCATCCAGGGATCGACGCGCAATGCCGAGCGCGAGAAGCTGTTCGAAGCGTTCCGTCGCGGCGAGTTGTCTACGCTCGTGGTGTCCAAGGTCGCGAACTTCTCGATCGACTTGCCGGAGGCGTCGGTCGCCGTCCAGATATCGGGCACGTTCGGCTCCCGCCAGGAGGAGGCGCAGCGCCTCGGTCGTCTTCTGCGTCCGAAGGCGGACGGCGGTCAGGCGCATTTCTACTCGGTCGTCTCCCGCGACTCCCTCGACGCCGACTACGCGGCACACCGGCAGCGCTTCCTCGCCGAGCAGGGATACGCGTACCGGATCGTCGATGCCGCCGACCTCGTGTGAGCTGTAACGGCTGTCGCCTGTTCGTACGACACACCCACTGTCGGGTGGATCACAACGGACGATGCATGCGCCGGGTATCCGGCCGTGTGAGGGGAGCTAGTCATGAAACGCACTATCACCGCACTCGCGCTGGGCGCAGTAGCAGTCGGGGCCACTGCCCTGGCCGCACCGGCGAAAGCCGTCCCGCCGGACACGAGTGTCTACGTAGCTCAGAACTGCGAGGGCTTGAGCCCCAACATCATCGACATCCCCTATTACGGGGGTATGAGTGTGATGCAGGAGCGTTCGGGCTCGATCAACGTCCGCTACGGTAACCCCAGCGTATGGGGTTACCGCACTGTCGGGACGTTGTCCTGGAAGAATCTGAACACCGGGAAACACGGGTCCGTACCGTTCACGGTTGACCGTTCGCTCGGCTCCAACGGTTTCGGCGAGACGTTCGCGTCGGGCCCGGGAACCATCCGCCTGACCACGACCGGCGTCAACCACGGTCCGCTGCTGACGCTGGCCGCACCGCGCTGTTCGGGCACCGTGCACGCACGCTGACTCCACTCCGGCGGGTCGGCTGTGGCAGCGTGGACCCATGCCATTGGTCAACCGGATGCGCCCGTTCACGTCGACGATCTTCGCGGAGATGTCTGCGCTCGCCGTCGAGCACGACGCAGTGAACCTCGGACAGGGCTTCCCCGACTCCGACGGTCCGGCCGCCATGCTGGAGGCGGCTCAACGGGCGATCGCCGACGGACACAACCAGTACCCGCCCGGCCCGGGCGTCCCCGCGCTGCGTGAAGCCGTTGCCGCACAACAACTCGACGACTACGGGCTGGTCTACGATCCCGACTCGCAGGTGCTGGTGACCGTCGGCGCCACGGAGGCCATCGCGGGTGCGATCCTCGGTTTGGTGGAGCCCGGCCGTGACGTTGTCATGATCGAGCCGTACTACGACGCCTACGCAGCGGCGGTCGCGCTGGCCGGCGGGGTGCGTCGCACGGTACCTCTGGTGGCCGACGGTGACGGCTTCGCACTCGACCGAGACGCACTCGCCGCCGCGATCGGGCCGGACACGGCAGCGGTGGTGGTCAACTCGCCCCACAATCCGACCGGGACGATTCTGTCGCACGACGACCTCGCCGAGATCGCCCGACTGTGCGTCGAACACGACGTGATCGCCATCGCCGACGAGGTGTACGAGCATCTCGTCTTCGACGGCGCCGTCCACCGTCCGCTCGCAACCCTCCCCGGCATGGCCGAGCGAACGCTGCGGATCTCCGGCGCCGCGAAGACCTTCCACGTCACCGGATGGAAGGTCGGCTGGCTCAGCGGACCGATGGAGTTGGTCCAGGCTGCCCGCGCGGCGAAACAGTTCTTGACGTTCGTAGGCAGCGGACCGTTCCAGCCCGCCGTCGCACACGCACTGCGCACCGAGATGGACTGGGTTCGGTCAGACGCACAAGCCTTGGGACGCAAGAGGACTCGCCTGTCGAAGGCTCTCGCCGACGCCGGTTTCGGTGTTCATCGCAGCGAAGGCACCTACTTCGTGTGCGCCGATCCCCGCCCTCTCGGCGTCACCGACGGCGCCGCGTTCTGCCGAGAACTCCCCGCCCGCGTCGGCGTGGCTGCGGTCCCGGTCAGCGCATTCGTCGACGATCCGCAGCCGTGGCGGCACATGGTCCGGTTCGCGTTCGCCAAGGATGACGACCTGATCGACGAGGCCGCACGTCGATTGGCCGGGCTTCACGGGAAAAGGGGACAGCTCCCGTCCTGATTCGATGGTCGACTGAATCGGTACCGAGAGAATCATCGAGTTGAGGAGCGCCGCAATGCCCGCACCGAACCTGTTTCTAATCGGCGTCCGCGATGCCGAGGCCGCCACCACCTTCTACAGCGACCTTTTCGACATCGAGCCGACCTTCGTCAGCCCCCGCTATGTCGCCTTCGACGTCGGCCCTGGTGCTCAGTTCGCGTTGTGGACGGGATACAGCGAGCACGCGGTCCCGAGCACCCCTCGCACGTGCGAGGTCGGGCTGATGGTGCCCGGTCCGCCATCCGCAGTCGACGAGGTCTTCACCAGTTGGGTCTCGAAGGGAGTCCACGTCGTGGAGAAGCCCCACGACGCGGTCTTCGGCCGCACCTTCGTCGTCGCGGACCCCGACGGCAACCTCATCCGGGTCTCCCCAGTGGACTGACCGCCTAGAACACGCCCGCAGGCCGGAACTGGACGCTGACGCGCGGGCCGACGCCGGTCGCCTTCGGGACCGCGTGCTCCCACGTCCGTTGGCAGCTTCCACCCATCACCAGCAGATCACCGGATCCGAGGACGAACCGCCGGGACGCTCCCCCGCCGCGCGGGCGGAGCAGCAGTGGGCGCGGTGCGCCGAGCGAGAGGATCGCGACCAGTGTGTCGTGGGTCCGTCCACGCCCGATCCGGTCCCCATGCCAGGCGACGCTGTCGTTCCCGTCGCGATAGAGACACAGGCCCGCCGTCTCGAAGCCGTCGGGCAGCGCCGACCGGTAGTGGTCACTGAGCGCCTGGCGGGCAGCGTCGAGGATCGGGTGCGGGAGCCGGTCGTCGCGCAGATACATGGCGAGCAGGCGCGGCACGGCGACCGTCGCGTCGTACATGCGCCGCCTCTCGGCCCGCCACGGGACGTCGGTGCGTAGCACGTCGAGAACGTCGACGGATCCCTGCAGCCAACCGGGGCGGACGTCGACCCACGCGCCGTCGGACAGGTCGGTGCGGCGAACTCCAGTCGGCAGTGACGTCAGCACCGGACCGGCATCGGTGGAGTCGAAGAGGCTCGTCTGCAGTCCCGCCGTCATAACCTGAAATCGTACACTTGTTCGAAGCGTGGTTCTAGACCCCGAACCGAGTTCCGGTCAGTCGCTCCGACTCGGCCCACAGCAGGTCGCGCAGTCCCTGATCATCCGCGGCGCGGCGCACCCGCGCCGCAGTCGGATGTCCGCGCAGGCCACCGAGCCCGTCCGGACCGTAGAAGTTCCCGTTGCGCACAGTCGGCATGGTCGCCGCGTACAACGTCGGCAGCGCTCCGCGGTCGGCGGGTTGGCCGACCCGAAGCTTGGTGCCCAGGTTCATCACGGCGTCGAATCGAGTCTGCGACTTTCCAGTCAGGTTGGTGGACGCATAGCCCGGATGCGCGATCACGGACATTCTCGCCGATTCCGCCTCGCTCAGACGGCGCGCGAGTTCCCTCGCAAAGGTGAGGTTCGCCAGTTTCGAGTCGCCGTAGGCCTCCCACCGGTTGTAGGTCCGCTGCTCCCAGTTCAGATCGTCGAACCGCTTCCGCGACCCGTACTGCATGAGCGACGAGAGAACGACGATCCGATCGGTCACCTTGGGGAGCAGTAGCGAGGTCAGGACGAAGTGTCCGAGATGATTGGTACCCATCTGCATCTCGAAACCGTCTACGGTGCGCCCGAACGGGATCGCCATCACCCCGGCATTGTTGATCAGGACGTCTGTCTCGTCGACACTGTCCGCGAACTCGCGCACGGACGCCAGGTCGGCGAGGTCGAGCCGAGCCACGGTCGCCGCGGGACCGATGCCGCGTGCCACCTCGCCGGCCGTCTCCTGGTTCCGGCACGCCAACGTCACTCGCGCCCCGGCCGCGGCGAGGGCCGTGGCGGTGGCTGCGCCCAGCCCACTGTTCGCTCCGGTGACGATGTAACGACGGCCGTCCTGCGGTGGAATATCGTTCGCATCCCACTTCCCCGTCACTTGATCCGCCTTCCTATGGTTTCACCTGGCGCTCGCCGTGGCGCGCGAACTTGACCAAGTCTGCCAGCACGCTCCCGAGCGACGGCGGCTCCGGTCTCGTCAAGAGCCCGACAGGTGCGTGGATCTCGGTGACGTGTGTACGTCCACGCAGCACTTGACGATCCACCCGCTGCCAGCGCTCGTGCTCGTGATCGGCCGCAGATTCGATCGCCACTCTGCTCGCGTACACCGGCGAGTATCCGATCTTGGCGAGATCGGACAGTCGGGCCGACTCGTTGACCGGGTCGCCGATCACCGTGTACTCGTAGCGAGTGCGAGCACCGATGTTGCCCGCGAACACGCTGCCGAAGGCCACGCCCATCCCCCACTCGAGCGGAAGCTTCTCACTCAATTCGGCTCCGAGCTCTCGAGCGGCCGACAATGCCTGCAGCGCAGGATCATCCAGGGCCGCGGGCGCACCGAAGACGATGAGCGCCGCGTCGCCCTCGAACTTGTTGATGAAGCCGCCGTGTCGGTGGACGATGTCGGCGACGATCGAGAAGAAGGCGTTCAAGACGACCGCCGTCTCGCGCGGGTCGCGATCAGCGGCGAACGCGGTCGATCCGGTGATGTCGACGAAGATCACCGCGACCTCGGTATTGGTTCCGACGAGTTCACCGTCCTGTTCCAACGCCAACTGGGCGACACCATCGCCGACGTGACGGGAGAAGATGTCGCGCATGCGTTCACGTTCGGAGAGGCCGTCGAGCATCGAGTTGAGCCCGGCCTGCAGCACACCGAGTTCAGACGAGTCGTAGACGGCGACTCGACGACTCAGATCGCCGTCTCGCGTCGCCTCGACCACTTCGCGCATGTCGTCGAGCGGATCGGCGATGGCACGGTTCACCAGACCGACCACCCGGGCGCCGGAGGTCAACGCGACGACCGCCAACAGGATCGTCGCCCAGTCGATGGAGCCGGCGACCGGCGGAACCCAGCCCAGCCCGCGGCCCACGTTCATCAGGATCAGTCCGACCATAGGCACCGCGGACGACACGATCCACACGACGACCATGCGTTCGCGAACCCCGTGCATCACCCCGTCGACCGACGATCCCCGCAGCGCGAGTGCCGCGAGCGGGCGGGCCGCGCTTTCGGCGAACAGATAGGTGAGGCAGCCAGACGTGACACCCGCGAGACTGAAGGCGCCCGCCACCGCCAGCACGAACACCAGGCGCAGATCGGAGACGATGGCGTATACGCCGAGGGCGACGATCCAGCCGAAGACGTCGGCGAACACGAGTCGGCGCGGAATCGCCCTGATCGCGTCACGCCGCCGCTCGTCGGCGGGTTCAGCCGGACCCACACTGATGAACCAGCGGAACTGCGGTGCGAGGAAGACGAACGATGCGACGACACTCGTCAGCGTGCCGAGCAGCAGCGAGGCGAGCACAGCGCCCATCAGCGGCCGGTAGTCCTGTTCGGTATGCAGATCGAGCCGCCCGCCGTTGAACGCCAGGAGCACAGCGACGAAGGTCTCGATGCCGATCAGGATCTTGGCGCCCGCGACGATCACACCGCCGACGAGCATGCCGCGCCGGGCAAAGGCGCGCCGAGTCTCGGTGTCCAGTGCCAGGAGTTCGGATTCGCCCTTCGATCGACTGCCACCGCCACCGAGTCCGATGGTGCCCGTCGGGTTGACGCGTGCGTCGATCCAGTCGGCTATGCGATGCGCGGCCGCGCGATGACGCCTGCTCATACACATCACCTCCCGGTTCGGTGAGTCTCACTGAGAGTACCTGGGAACCGGGAGGTGAATGGGTGCAGTCTGCGCGTGTACCGCGCGGGCGGAGAGTCAGGCAGCAGCCTTGCCCGCCTCGATCTCGAGGGTGATGGTGATCTTGTCACCGACCACCGAGCCACCGGTCTCGAGCGGCATGTCGATGTCGATCCCGAAGTCCTTGCGGTTGATGACGGTCGTGGCGTCGAAGCCCGCCACCGGCCCCTGGCCCATGCCCGGGTTGACTCCGTTGAACTCCATCTTCAGGGTCACCGGCTTGGTGACACCGTGGAGGGTGAAGTCACCCTGCACGAGGTAGTCGTCGCCGTCGGACTCGACCGAGGTCGAGATGAAGGTCGCGGTCGGGTAGTTGTCGGCGTCGAAGAAGTCCGCCGAGCGGATGTGCTGGTCACGCTGATCGTTTCCGGTACTGATCGAGGTCACGTCGATCTCGGCCTTCACGCTGGGCGTGCGGTCCTCGCCGATCTCGATGGAGCCGGAGAAGCCACCGAACTGGCCGCGGACCTTCGAGACCATCAGGTGCCGGACGGTGAAGCCGACCTGCGAGTGGGTCGGGTCGATGGTCCAGGTGCCTGCGGTCAGTTCTGCTGGGGTGATGCTCATGGGAGATCCTCCTTCTCTCGGCGGCTCTGTGCCGTCGTCGTATGTTCCTCGCCTGCGGCCCGTCGTGTTCGACCGCCTACACAGAGATTAACCGGACTACGGTCCGCTTTGTTCCGAGTGTGATCGGGATAACATGGGCGATATGCTCACTCGTGCCGCCGTTCAGTCTCGACTCGACGCATTCGACGTCTGGAGGCTGCCGCTCGACGGCGATTTGCGGGCCGCGTCGGTGATGGTGGTGATAGCTCCGCGCAACGGTCGGCGCGGCGTCTGGCTCACGCGGAGACCTGCTCGGATGAATCGCCATGCAGCGCAGTTCGCGCTGCCCGGCGGACGGCTCGACGACGGCGAGACCCACCACGAGGCGGGCCTACGCGAACTACACGAGGAGTTGGGCATAGCGCTCGGGCCCGACGCGATCCTCGGAGACCTCGACGACTATCGGACGCGGTCGGGATTCGTGATGACGCCGACCCTCGCATGGATGGACGACGAGGTCGATCCCGCTCCGAACGCCGACGAGGTGGAACACGTCTTCCACATCGATGTGGACGAGCTGGCCGACGCCGAGCCGCTGTTCGAGTCGATCCCCCAGTCGGACCGTCCGGTGATGTCGTTGCCGTTGATAGGCAGGCGCATCCACGCCCCGACCGCCGCGGTCCTGTTCCAGTTCGCGGCTGTCGCGTTGCGCGACGAACCCGTCCGCGTCGCAGACTACGAACAGCCGGTGTTCGCCTGGCGGTAGGGCGCTCTCGCCCGATCGAGCATGCTCAGTCGGCGGAACGGTGACGCGCACGCCGTGTCTGATACTGCGGCTCGACGCGGTCGCGCGGCCGGCTCTCCGGCGTCTCGAAGCCCACCGTGTCGCTCTCGGGGTGCTCGCCGGTCCCCGCATCGATCCAACGGTGGGTTCCGCCGCCCGCCGCCGACTCGAGGTACTGCGCTTCGATCGCGGGCGCCTGCGCGGCGTCGTGGGTGACGGTACGGGTCTCACTGCCCTCCTCGAGGACCCGCTCAACCTCGCGTTCGACCACTTTGCGCACGATCACCGGCTTCTCGACGATCACCTCGACGATCTTCTCGATCGGTTTCTCGATGACCTTCTCGACCTCGCGATAGACGGGGCGTTCGACGACCTTCTCGACGATGTGCTCGACCGGCTTCTCGACGATCCGCTCGGAGACGACGTTGATCTGCTTCTCGATGACCTTCTCGACGAGAATCGGCGTCTGCACCAGCTTCTCGAATTCGCGGTAGACGGGCTTGTCGACGACCTTCTCGACGATCTCCGGACGTTCGACGATCTTCTCGACGATGTGCTCGACCGGTTTGTCGACGACCTTCTCGACGACGTTCGGCTTCTCCACGATCCGCTCGACGACATGGTCGACGGACTGTTCCACAACCTTCTCAACGACATTCGGACGTTCGACGATCTTCTCGACGATCCGTTCGACGGGCTTCTCGATGACCTGCTCGATGACGTTGGGGACCTCGAGGAGTTTGTCGACGATGTGGTCGACGGACTTCTCGACGACCTGCTCGATCACATTGGGGACTTCGACGATCTTGTCGACAACGTGGTCGACCGGCTTCTCGACGATGTTCTCGATGACGTTGGGCTTCTCGACGACGCGTTCCACCTCGTGGT
>NZ_JBQEDL010000049.1:0-1855 GCF_052106715.1 Gordonia sp. (in: high G+C Gram-positive bacteria) | reverse complement strand
CGACGTCCTTCTCGACAACCTTCTCGATCACGTTCGGCTTCTCAACGACCCGCTCCACAACGTGATCGACGTCCTTCTCGACAACCTTCTCGATCACGTTCGGCTTCTCAACGACCCGCTCGACCTCACGGTCGACCGACGTCTCGACGATCTTCTCGATCACATTGGGCTGTTCGACGAGGCGCTCGATGACCCGGTCGATGGGCTTCTCGACGACTTCCTCGACGACGTTGGGCTTCTCCACGATCCGTTCGAGGACGTGATCGACGGGCTTCTCGACGACCTTCTCGACGACGTTCGGGGTCTCCACGATGCGCTCGACGACCTTGTCGACGGGCTGTTCGATGACCTTCTCGATGACATTGGGCTTCTCGACGATGCGCTCGATGACATGGTCGACGGACTTCTCGACCGGCTTGTCGACGAGACGCTCGACGACCACGTCGCGCGGCACCTCCACGACCTTGATGACCGGCTTCTCGACGACCACCTCGATGACCTTCTCGACCGGCTTCTCGACAGTCTTGTAGATCACCTCTTCGACGGGGACCTCGATCTCCTTCTCGACCGTCGTGTACACGTTCTTCTCGACGGGGACCTCGATGACGTGTTCGACGATCTTCTCGACCGGCTTCTCGACGGTCACTTCGATGACCTTCTCGACCGGCTTCTCGATGACCTTCTCGACAATCGACTCGACGGGTACTTCGACGATCTTGTCGACCAGGGTGACGATCGGCTTCTCCACCATGCGTTCCACGGTGACCGGCTTGTCGACGACCTTGTCGGTGACGTCGACGATGAGCTTCTCGATGACACGCTCGACCTCGGCGGGCCGCTCGATGACTTCGTCGACCACGGTGACGATGAGTCGTTCGACGAGCCGCTGAATCTCCACCGGCTTGTCGGCGATCTGGTCGAGAACGGTCACGATCGGCTTCTCGACGAGCCGCTCGATCTCGATCGCGGTCTCCTGGATGTCGTCGACCACGGTCACAACCGGCCGTTCGACGAGCCGCGGGAGCTCGACCGGTTTGTCGACGATCTCATCGACCACCGTGACGACCGGCTTCTCCACCATGCGCGGCAACTCGACCGGGGTCTCGACGACCTCGTCGACCACCGTGACGACCGGCTTCTCCACCATGCGCGGCAACTCGACCGGGGTCTCGACGACCTCGTCGACCACGGTCACGATGGGCTTCTCAACACGCCGAACGAGCTCGACCGGCTTGTCGACGATCTCATCGGTCATGGTGACCGATGGCTGCTCGACCACACGCGGAACCTCGACGGCCTTGTCGACGGCCTCGTCGACGACGGTGACGATGGGGTGCTCGACGATGCGCTCGACGTCCACCGGACGCTCGACGACCTCGTCCACGATGCTGACGACGGGCTTCTCGACCAGTCGCGAGATGTTGACGGGCTTATCGGTCAGATCGTCCTCGACGGTGACCACGGGGCGCTCGACGATCCGCTTGACGTCGACGGGTTTGTCGACCACTTCGTCGACGACGGTGACGACGGGCTTCTCGACCAGTCGCGAGACGGTGGCCGGACGGTCGACGACGACGTCGACTGTGTCGACGACGAGCCGTTCGACGATGCGTTCGAGCGTGATCGGCTTGTCGATCACCGTCTCCACGGGCTCTTCGACGAGCCGTTCGACGGTGTATCCGCGCTCGACGACATTGTCGACGACCTCCAACGGAGGGTTCATCTTGTCCGAGCCCATCTCGTCCGGGCCCATCGTGTCCCTGTCGTCGCTATCAGCCATCACCACTCCTCGAACCGGGTTCCACCTCTGCGGACAACGCTTCCCCAAGACGGAGTTTCCCACGCCGCGCCACGC
>NZ_JBQEDL010000048.1:0-20453 GCF_052106715.1 Gordonia sp. (in: high G+C Gram-positive bacteria) | reverse complement strand
GCTCGGACTGGGGCTCGACGCCCTCCTTGCCGTCGAAGACGGCGACGGCGCCGTCGAGCACGCGGAGCGCGCGCTCGACCTCGACCGTGAAGTCGACGTGACCGGGAGTGTCGATGACGTTGATCTGGTTGTTGTCCCAGAAGCAGGTCACGGCAGCGGAGGTGATGGTGATACCACGCTCCTTCTCCTGCTCCATCCAGTCGGTGGTCGACGCACCGTCGTGGGTCTCGCCGATCTTGTAGTTCACACCGGTGTAGTAGAGGATCCGCTCGGTGGTGGTGGTCTTGCCGGCATCGATGTGCGCCATGATGCCGATGTTGCGGACCTTGGTCAGGTCGTTCAGCACTTCCTGTGCCACTTATTCGCCTCGCATTTTCGCTAGAGGTTGGAACTGGTTCTTCGACGGCCATCCGCCCGAGGGCAAGATGCCGATGAACGCGGACCGGAGGTGACCGATCCGCGTCCGGCGGTTGTCACCAGCGGTAGTGAGCGAACGCCCGGTTGGCTTCGGCCATCTTGTGGGTGTCCTCGCGACGCTTCACCGAAGCGCCGAGACCGTTCGATGCATCCAGCAGCTCGTTGGCGAGGCGCTCGACCATGGTCTTCTCACGACGCTGACGGCTGAACGTGACCAGCCAGCGGAGAGCCAGCGTGTTGGCGCGGCCCGGCTTGACCTCGATCGGCACCTGGTAGGTCGCGCCACCGACGCGTCGGCTCTTGACCTCGAGGGTCGGCTTGACGTTGTCCAGTGCGCGCTTGAGCGTGACGACCGGATCGGTGCCGGTCTTGTCGCGAGCCTGCTCGAGGGCTTCGTAGACGATCCGCTCGGCGGTCGACTTCTTGCCGTCCAGCAGGATCTTGTTGACGAGCTGCGTGACCAGCGGCGAACCGTAGACGGGGTCGTTGATCAGCGGGCGCTTGGGAGCGGGTCCTTTACGTGGCATTTAGATCAGCTTCCCTTCTTGGCGCCGTAACGGCTGCGAGCCTGCTTGCGGTCCTTGACACCCTGGGTGTCGAGCGAACCGCGGATGATGCGGTAGCGAACACCGGGGAGGTCCTTCACTCGACCACCGCGGACGAGCACCATCGAGTGCTCCTGCAGGTTGTGGCCCTCGCCCGGGATGTAAGCGGTGACCTCGATGCCGCTCGTCAGGCGCACACGAGCGACCTTACGAAGAGCGGAGTTCGGCTTCTTAGGGGTGGTGGTGTACACGCGAGTGCACACGCCGCGCCGCTGCGGGCTCCCCTTCAGGGCGGCGGTCTTCTTGATCGTCGCCTTGTCCTTGCGGCCCTTGCGGACCAGCTGGTTAATAGTTGGCACTGAGTTCTTTTCTCCTTGTGGGCCGACTCCCGTCGGTCCTTCTTTTCGTCACGGTTGGTGCTCCGGGCACGTCCTTCAGTCCGAGTGCAGACGTGTCTACACTCGCTCCGAACGATGTCCGCAACTCGCCCCACCGGCGCGTTTGCGCCGGTCAACTGTGATATCGTCACCCCGAGGTCGGGCGTGTCATACACGCCGTGTCCGAGCCGCGATCCCCGCTTCACCGGATCGGGTCCGGCTTCGCATGCGGGCAGCATCTACCGTGGGCAGGTGCCGACGCAATACTTTACCGCCCCGGTTTACCCCGGTCAAAATCGTTGACATGCGAGGTTGAACACGGTCCGAACAGCACGGGAAGCCAGGCACCCCGCCCGGTGTACCGCGACGTCGTCGTGTGACCGGTCGCACTCGAATTCAAGTGGCTTCGCCGCTGGGCCGACTGCCACCATTGAACCGGTGACGACCACGACGCAGACTCCACCGTTCGGACGATTCGGATCGGGCGGCTTGCGGGGCCGCGTGATCGTCCTCATCGCCATTGTCGTATTCGCGTTCTCGTTGCGCACAGCCGTCACGTCGTTGTCACCGCTCCTCGAGCGTGTGTCCGAGGACATCGGTTTCGGCAACACCATCAGCGGTCTGCTCGGCATGCTGCCGACACTGGCGTTCGGCGTCGCGGGAATCGCGTCGCCGCGCCTGGGCCGCCGATTCGGCATCGAACAGGTGACGCTTGCGGCCGTCGTGATCACCGGGATCGGCATCGCGGCACGATCGTTCAGTCAGAACGTCGTCGTGCTCGTCGTCCTGTCGTGCGTCGCCCTGTTCGGCATGGGAATCGGCAACATCCTGATCCCACCACTGGTGAAGCGCTACTTCGCGGACCGAATCGCTCCGATCAGCACCGCCTACATCGTCTTCGTTCAGGCGGGGACCGTGATCCCCGCCGCGGTCGCCATCCCATTGGCCGACTCGACGGACTGGCGCTTCTCACTCGGCGTGTGGGCCATCGTGCCGCTCGCTGCAGTCGGGCCGTGGCTCTGGGTGGTCCGGCAACGCCGCGCGACGCTCCGAGCGGAGACTGCGGCGATCGCGGACGCCGCAGATCCGGTTCCGGTCGCGGACGCCGGGATCTCGATGTGGCGCAACCCGATGGCCTGGGGCATGACACTCATGTTCGGCATGACGTCGGCGGGCACCTATGCGATGTTCACCTGGTTGCCGAAGATCCTCACCGACGCCGGGGGCAGCGAGTCGCTCGGGGGCAACGCTGTCGCCGTGTTCTCAGGCGTCGGGTTGGCCGCGACGTTCGTCGCGCCGTCGTTGGCGACTCGGTTCGCGAACCCGTTCGGCTTCACCGTCCTGTTCGCGGTCTGCTGGTTCGCAGGCTTCGCCGGTCTAATGTGGGCTCCCCTGTCCGCACCACTTCTGTGGGCGTTGCTGTGTGGTCTCGGTCCGACGACGTTCCCGCTGGCGTTGACGCTCATCAACGTTCGGACCCGGACGAGTGCCGCATCGGCCTCGCTGTCCGGATTCGCGCAGGGCGTCGGCTACCTCCTCGCCTGCGCCGGTCCGATGCTGTTCGGCGTGTTGCACGACGTGACCCACGGGTGGGGCGTTCCCCTCCTACTCCTCGTCGGCATGGTCGTCGTGATGTTGGCCGGCGCCTGGGTCATCTGCAAACCGCGGTACCTGGAGGACATGGTCGCCGAACGCTAGCCGAGCGTGATCTCGGCGACCGGCGGGCCGACGCGCAGTTCGGGCGCCGTCGCATCGCCGACGGTGAACGCCATCGACGTCGCGTCCCCCAAATCGTCCAGGACGGCAGTGGTCGACGGTGCGACTTCACCGCGCGTCATCACCCCGCCCAGACGAGCACCGCCGGGCCCGACCAGCCAGAGTTGATAGACCTTGTCCGGGTCTGGCGGCGGCACGTCGTTCATGACCAGGACGCCCGCGCCAGTCGATGGCGAGAACGTGACCGACGCCCGCCCGGTCGCGAGCGAACCACTCACCGTTCGCACGTCCGCCGAATCGAATACCCGCTCCGCGGTGGTCTGAGTCGGTTCGTCCGAACGCGACATCGCGTAGCCGACCGTCCCGCCACCGATGCCGACCACTAGGACCACCGCTGCGGCGGCGATCCACCGCAGGCGCGACGTGGGCGACACGTCGGTCGGGCGGTCGTCGCGCGCCCGGTCGAGTAACTCGTCGCGAAGCTCGGGGCGCGGAGCCTGAGCTGTCGCCTCACTGAGATCCGCGAGCGCGCCGCGCAGTCCCGCGACCTCGGCCTGGAAGGCGTCGCGGACGGACTGGTCGGCGGCGTTCAGCCGGGCGGTGACCCGTGCGCGCTCGAGTTCGGTCAGCGCGTCGAGAGCCGCCAGAGGCGCCATGTCGAGCAGGTCGTCCAGTTCGTGTGACTCTGACTGATCAGCCATTCTCCAGACACCCCCTCAATCGTTTCAATCCGTCCCTGATTCGGCTCTTCACCGCGGGCAGGCCGATGGTCAGACGGTCGGCCACCTCGCTGTACGAGAGGCCCCCGTAGTAGGCGAGACCGACAGCTTCCGCCTGTCGTGTACTCAACGTTTCCAGGCACCTGCGCAGTCGGCGTCCCGCCTCGCGCGCCTGAACTTCGTCGCTGACCTCGTCGCCGATGTCTATCAGTTCCCGTGCACCGTAGTCCGAGTCTCTGCGGGACGCCGACGACTCCGACCGAACCCTGTCCACCGCACGACGGTGTGCGATCGATAGCAACCATGCGATGGGCGTCCCCTCTGTGGGCCGGTACGCGACGGCGCCGCGCCACACCTGCAGGTAGACTTCCTGGGTGGTCTCCTCGGAGTATCCGGGGTCTCGTAACACGCGAAGCACCATGCCGTGGACGCGGGCACTAGTCCGGTCGTAGAACTCGGCGAACGCTTCGACGTCGCCCGCCGCAGACCGCACCAGCAGGTCGACAAGAACCTCGGTGTCGGTGTCGGCGCGCGTCACGCTGCCTCTCCATCTGTCATCAGCGTTCAGACTAGCCTCGCGCCGGTGCAGAGTTTCGGCGACCGCGGCAGCCATGACTGATCACGTGTCCCGTCGCCGGGTCCGGCGAGGCGGCCACGGCACGAAGAACGACGTCCGACGTTGGTACTCCACGTACGCCGGTCGACGCGCCATCATGCGTTCGAGTCGACGCGCGCCGGTCGCGTGAACGAGGAAGTAGGTCATCGCTATCGGTGAGAACACTGTGAACAGGGCCGGACCGCCCGAGGCCGCGATCGCCCATACGCCCCACCAGAGGCAGGCGTCACCGAAGTAGTTCGGGTGCCTGGTCCACGCCCACAGGCCGCGATCCATCACCGGCCCCCGCTGTGGATCGAGCCGATACGCTCGCAACTGAGCATCTCCGAGGGCTTCGATGGCGAATCCGGCCGCACTTGCCAGAACTCCCATCGCGAACACGATCCACCATCCGCCCGAGGTCGGTCCGCTCACGGCGGACACGATCACCGGCAGACCGACCCAGATCTGCGAGACGCCTTGGGTGGCGAAGACCCGCCGGGCCACTGTCGCGAGGCCGGGATCGGGACCGAGGAACTCCGAGTACCTGGGGTCCTCGCCCTGCCCTCGCGTCTTGACGTGCATATGCCACGACAACCGAAGGCCCCACACCACGACGATCACCGCAACCGTGCCCCGGCGCACGGGATCCCCTCCGCCGAGCACGCCCGCGATCAGACCGATTCCGACGAATCCCAGGCCCCAGATGACGTCGACGACGTTCCAGCGCCCGATACGACGGCCGATCACTAATCCGGCCGACTGCAGCACCGCGATCCACGCCACCGAGACACCGAGTACGGCCAACCCCGGGCCCACACCGGTCATCGTTACGCACCCCGCTCGAACCGGAGTTGCACGACATCGAGGTATCCGGACGTGAACCCCGCCTCGGAGTAGGCGAGATAGAAGGTCCACATCCGCCGGAACGTGTCATCGAACCCGAGTGCGGCGATCCGCTCCCAGTTGGCTTCGAAACTCTCGCGCCACACTCGGAGAGTTCGCGCGTAATGCACTCCGAACGCGTCGGTGTCATCGATGCGAAGTCCGGCGTTCGCGGCCGCCTCTCGTATCGCGTCATACGACGGGATCTGTCCGCCCGGGAAGATGTACTTGTGCACCCAGGTGTAGGTCCGCGCCGACGCGAGCATCCGTTTGTGCGGCATCGTGATCGCCTGGATCGCGGCCCGCCCGCCCGGTGCCAGAAGCCGCTCGACGGTGTTGAAGTAGGCGGGCCAGTACTCCATGCCGACCGCCTCGATCATCTCGACGGACGCCACCGCGTCGTACTCGCCGTCCACGGATCGGTAGTCGAGAAGGTCTACCTGGACACGGTCTGCGAGTCCGGCCTCCTGCGCTCGTCGGCGCGCGTGGGCCCGTTGTTCCCGCGACAGCGTGACCGACCGGACCGTCGCACCGCGTACTGCGGCCCGCACCGCGAGCTCTCCCCATCCGGTGCCGATCTCCAACAGGCGCGTCCCCGGTCGTACATCCGCGTGATCGAGCAGCCGATCGATCTTCGCCCGCTGCGCGTCAGCAAGGTCGGCCCGTCCGGCACGTGTTGCTGCTGCATCGGTCCCGAAATGCGCACTCGAGTACGTGAGCGTCTCGTCGAGAAACAGTGCGAACAGCTCGTTCGACAGGTCGTAGTGTCGCGAGATGTTCGATCGTGTGTTGGCCACCGTGTTCTGTTCTGCGGCCGGATGAGACGGCAGGACCAGCGGGCGGAGGCGCTGCAGCACGGGCGGGACGAGCGTGCCCGCTCGTTCAGCGAACGGGACCAGCACGCCGACGAGGTCGTCGGCGGTCCACTCGCCCGCCATGAACGACTCCCCCAATCCGATCAGACCCGACGTTCCGAGTCGGCGGAAGAAGGCATCCGAGTCGATGATTGTCATCCGGGGCCAGTCGCGGTTGCGCGGGTGAATGCCGCTGCCGTCGTCGACGGAGACCGGTAGGTCACGGACCACACGGCGGAACAGGGCACGTGCAACGGTTCCTCGAACTGCCGCCGAGCCCGTTGCCTGCGCAGGTGCGACTCCGGGGTACCGAGTCCGGTTGAGTCGAGCGATGGATGGGCGGTCGTCGCGATCGACGGTCATCGGGTTGCCTCTCGTTCTGAGTCTGGAGGTCGTGAGTCTGGTGTTCGCGGGCCTGGAGGGCGCGGGACGATCGGCAGGCCACGCGCCCACAGTCGGAGTCCCTGGATGCGGATTCGGAGCGCCACCACCAACGGCGCGAGCGGGGCGGCGAGTTGAGCGCGCAGCACCGTGGGAACGGTCGCCGGCTGTGCCACGCCCGACATCGTGGCGACGAACGGCGACTGACCGGCCTGGTCGAGGACGACCGCGAGTGCCACCTCTCCTGCCGCAGTCGGTTCGGGCAGGCGAAGCCGGTACTCGCCTTCGACGTCGTTGAACGGGGACACGTAGAACTCCTTGCCGACGCTCGCTCGTCCGTCATGGTCGGTGTGCACTACGTAGCAGTGCCGCCCGCCGTAGGTGTTGTGCACCTCGGCGATGACGTACTCGAGTGCTCCGGATCGGTCGTGGCACCAGAACACACTCAGTGGATTGAAGGTGTAGCCGCCCACGCGCGGTGACGTCAGCGCAAGTACTCGCCCCGTCGGCGCGACGAAGCCGCGGGCCCGAACCGCTTCGTTCAGTCGGTCGCGGAGTGACTGTCCTGCGCGAGCCGGTTCCGAGAAGTGATCGGCGGGTACGAACCGGCTGAGCCCGCGCAGCCCGATCGGAAGACTCGGCAGGTCGTCGATGTCGACGAGCCACGTCAGACCGCGATAGGAGAACCGGTGGTCGATGGGAGTGCGACGGATGTGCGCGATCTGCACCGGCACGATGCGGGCTGATGTATTCATCGGGCGGTCTCGGCCAGCAGATCGTCGTCGGCCATGCCCCAGCGGCCTCCGAGTCGGTGCGCGGCGGCGGCGCCCGCGGCCGCGCCGTCCTCGTGGAATCCCCAGCCGTGATAGGCGCCGGCGAACGACGTCCGCATCGTGTCGATATCGGCGAGTCGCCGTTGGGCGGCGACGAACCCCACGTCGTACACGGGATGCTCGTATGTCATGTCGGCGACGACCGTCAGCGGGTCAACCAGATCGGTACGGCCCATCGTGACGAGTGCCCGCTCACTCGCTGCGGGAAGGCGCATCAGCCGAGTGAGGTCGTAGGTCACCGCGATGCCTGCTTCATCGCTTCTGATCTGGTAGTTCCAGGATGCTCGGGCCCGACGTGCACGTGGAAGCAGCGATTCGTCGGTGTGCAGTACGGCGTGTTTCGCCGAGTATCGAAGTGCCCCGAGGACTGCGCGTTGGCTTCCGGTCGGGTGCTCGAGCAGGGCCAGTGCCTGGTGCGGGTGCGTCGCGACGACGACCGCGTCGTAGACCTCCGCCGAGTCCGAACTGCGCAGAACCACACCGTCCGCGGTCTCTCGGAGACCGATCACCTTCGATGACGTCCGCACTTGTCCGCCACGCCGGCCGATGCCGCGTGCGATTGCCTGCACGTAGGTGTCCGAGCCACCGGTGACCGTCCGCCACGCCGGTGACCCGAACACGGTGAGCATGCCGTGGTGATCGAGGAAGGTGAACAGGTAGCGGGCCGGAAAGTCCGCCGCCGTCGAAGCGTCGCACGACCATACCGCCGCAACGAGCGGCAACAGGAAGTTGTCGACGAAGTAGGTCGACAGTCCCGCGGTCGCGACGAACCCGCTCAGCGGCACATCGTCTGCCGGGCCGTCGAGGACCTCCCGAGCGAGTCGGTGGAAACGGCGCACCTCGGCCAGCATCCGAATATGACGGACACTGAACACGTTCGCGCGCTGCGGGAAGAGCCCACCGATGCCGAGCGCTCCCGCGTATTCCAGCCCGGTGATCTCCGACGCGACCGACATCGACATGTCGGAGTCCTGCGTCGGCACTCCGAGCTCGGCGAACAGGCGCAGCAGAGTCGGGTACGTCCGATCGTTGTGGACGATGAAGCCGGTGTCGACGTCGAGTACCTGCCCGGTCGTCGTGCGCAGTCGCTGAGTGTGCGCGTGTCCGCCCAGCCGTCTGTCGGCCTCGACGAGGGTGACGATGTGCTCACGCGACAACAGGTGCGCAGCGGTCAGACCGGCGACGCCGCTGCCGACGACGGCGACAGCCGAACCCGGTGACAGTGGTTTAGTGGTGCTCACACAAGGCGTTCGGAACCGCCTCCGAATCGGATGGGTTGCCGACCGGTACGAGGCGGCGACGCCACCCGATCACGGCCGTCAGCGACCGAGTTGATGCCTCAAGGACGCCTCCAACGACGGGCGCCGAAACACGTGTCCGACATCGTCGAGTCTGTGGCAGACCACCCGCTGATCGGCCGCTGCGAGCTCTCGCGCACCTTGGCGACCGAGGAGCAGCGCGGGTCCGAACTCGGGTACCGGCAGCACCGCGGGGCGGTGGAGCACGCGGCCGAGTGTCGTCGCATAGTCCGCGGCCGTCACCGGTTCGGGTGCGACAGCGTTGACGGGCCCGACGAGCCGACCGTCGAACAACGCTCGCAGGTAGACGTCGAGCAGGTCGTCGAGGTCGATCCACGACAGCCACTGTCGCCCACTGCCCAGTCGTCCGCCGAGCCCTGCTGTGTAGATCGGACGTTGCAGGCGCAGCGTCCCGCCGAGCGGACTCTGCACGATGCCGGTTCGCACCTGGACGGTCCGCACACCCGGCGGCCGGGCGGCCTGCTCCCAGTCGTCGACGACCTCGGCGAGAAAGCCACCGCCTCTGGTCGACGACTCGCTCAGCGTTTCGCCCGGACGGTCGTATCCGTAGAACCCGATCGCCGATGCGCTGACGAACGTATGGACTCCGTTCGACGCCGCCGATTCCGCGAGGCGACGTGTGGGCTCCACGCGAGAGTCTCGGATCACCGCGCGGTGGGCGTCGGTGAACCGGCCGGCGATCGGGGCGCCCGCCAGATGCAGGACGGCGTCGACCCCGTCGAGCAGATCCGCAGCAGGCGATCCCGGGTCCCATGCCCGCTCGTCGTTGCCGACCGCTCGGCGACGAACCAGTCGGATCACGCGATGCCCGCCGGTACTCAGCAGTGCGCACAGTGCCGACCCCACCAGTCCGGACGCACCGGACACTGCGATCACCGACGGCTCGAGGCCCCCGATCCGGGCGGTGTGGTGGGCGGCCAGATCGTCGGCCAGTTGGCGGTGCCGGAACTCGAACGTGGATCGGAGAAGCGCTTCGGGCACCGCCGTGTGCACGCGGTCGATCACCTCGGTTCGTCCGTCGGACGTCTCGTGGAACTCGTGCTCATGCCGCCACGGGCCCGCCAGGGCGGCGGGGACGCTGCGCGGACCGTCGACGACGCGCTCATCGACGAACCGATGGGGCGGCGAGAAATCGGCGGCCATGTGTTGAGCCTGCCACCGAAGCCCACCGGGGAGACCGAGCACAGCTCGACCGTCAGCGATGGAGTCCGCTTCGTGAATCGCACGCATCGGCTGCCACGGGGGGAGCAGTCTACGCAGTGCTCCCGGCTTGGCGAACCAGCCGAAGACCTCGTCGATCGAAGCGTCGAGAGTACTCGTGAATTCTATGCCCATGTCGCCAGCCTGCCGTCGATCGAGGAAAGACACCACTGCCGAGGCGGTCGACTCCCGATCGTGGAAGTCGACCGCCTCGGCACAGCGGGTTTACGCAACTGCCTTCTACTTGTCGGCGGGGGGCATCAGAACCTCGTCGATGAGGTAGACGGTCGCATTCGCGGTCCGCACACCGCCGCAGATCACGCTCGCGTCGTCGACCTTGAGATCGTCTCCGCTTCCGGTGACCGTCACGGTGTCGCCCTGGACGCTCTTGTGCTCTCCTGCGATCTTCTCGGGTCCGACCTGGCCGGCGACCACATGGTAGGTGAGCAGCGACTTCAGCGCGGGTGCGTCGGTCTTGAGCGAGTCGATCGTCGCCGGATCAACCTTCGCGAAAGCGTCGTCGACCGGCGCGAAGACGGTGAACTCACCGCCGTTGAGCGTGTCGACGAGGTTGACGTCGGGGTTGAGCTTGCCGGACAGCGCCGAGGTGAGGGTGGTCAGCAACGGGTTGTTCGACGCGGCGACGGCCACCGGTTCGGTGGACATGCCGGTGACCGAGCCCGGTCCGGTCGGGACCTTCTTCGCGTAGTCGGCACATCCCGGCCCGACGAGTCCGGCCGCCGGGTCCATCGACCCGGACGACATCGCGCTCGTGCTCATCATGGCAGTGTCCGACGAATCGGCCGATTCGCTGGTCGACTCGTCGCTCGAACAGGCGGTCATTGTCGCCGCCGCGGCGACAGCGAAGGTCATCGCTGTCATCTTGGCTGCAGTCGTCTTCGAGATTCTCATGGGCGGTCTCCCTCATCGTGGATCTCCGACGCTCGCCGGGGATCTTCTGCTGTGACATGAGCCATTCGAAGCAGAGCGCGAATCGGATGGGTGAATGATTCATCGGTCTGCGTTCGTACTCCCCGACCGGCGGCCAAGCATTTCGAGACCACCCATCCGTCATGGCCGCCGCACCGAATGCTCGGCATGTACACAATCGTGCTCATCGGCTTCGTCGGCGGTCTGATCACCGGCATCTCGCCGTGCATCCTCCCGGTGTTGCCTGTCGTGTTCTTCTCCGGCGCGCAGAACGCCCGGGACGACGACTCAGCCGATGCCGACGTCGACCCGCCCGAGAAGAAGCGGCGACGACTCCACTTGTCCGACCGGAGTCGCCCGTATCGGGTGATCGGCGGCCTCGTCGTCAGCTTCGCCTCCGTGACGCTGATCGGCTCGAGCCTGCTGTCGCTGGTGAACCTGCCGCAGGACACGTTTCGGTGGGCCGGTCTGATCGTCCTCGCCGTGATCGGGGTCGGACTCATCTTCCCGGCGGTCGAGCACCTGTTGGAGAAGCCATTCTCGCGACTGCCGACCAGATCGGTCGGCGCCGGAAAGTCCGGATTCAGCCTGGGGCTGGCGCTCGGGGTCCTGTATGTGCCATGCGCCGGACCCGTGCTCGCCGCCATCGTGGTCGCAGGCGCCACCGGCGAGATCGGAATCGACACCGTCGCGCTGACGTTGTCGTTCGCAGTCGGCGCCGCACTGCCTCTCCTGGCCTTCGCGCTCGCCGGGCGACGAGTCGCCGAACGCGTGGCCGGATTCCGGAAGCATCAACGGGCGATCCGTATTGCAGGCGGTGTGGTCATGATCGGTCTCGCGGTCGGCCTGGTCCTCAACGTGCCTGCCGCGCTGCAGCGAGCCATCCCTGACTACACAGGGGCGTTGCAGGACTCGGTCGGTGGAGCCGACGACCTGACCTCCAAGCTCGACATCGGAGGCATCGTCACAGACGAGAACCGCGAGCTGTCCAAATGCTCCGACGGCGCCGAGCAGTTGCAGAGCTGCGGCAGGGCGCCTCGACTGGCCGGGATCAGCGAGTGGTTCAACACTCCCGGTCACGCGCCCGTCGACTTGTCCGGGTTGCACGGCAAGGTAATCCTCATCGACTTCTGGGCGTACTCGTGCATCAACTGCCAACGCAGCATCCCGCATGTCGTCGGCTGGTACGACAAGTACCGCGCCAGCGGGCTCGAGGTGATCGGGGTCCACACCCCCGAGTACGCCTTCGAGAAGGTGCCCTCGAACGTGAAGAAGGCGGCCGACGAACTGCGGATCAAGTATCCGGTCGCCCTTGACCCGGCGTTCGCGACCTGGACCGCCTACCGCAACAGCTACTGGCCCGCTCAGTACCTCGTCGATGCCTCCGGAACGGTCCGCCACATCGAGTTCGGCGAGGGCGGCTACGCGAACTCCGAGCGGCTCATTCGTGAGTTGCTCACTGCTGCTCGACCCGGCGTGAGACTGCCTCCGCCGACCGAGCGGAGCGACACCACGCCGACGGAGTCGACGACGCCCGAGACGTATCTGGGAGTCGGAAAGGTCGTCAACTACAGCGGTCCGACGCGTTACGTGTCAGGAATCGACGACTACAGCTACCCCGCCGATCAGGCACCCGACACGTTCGCCCTCTCGGGCCGCTGGAGTCTCGACTACCAGGGCGCGACTGCGAGAGACGGTGCGTCCATCCGAGTCGACTACCACGCGAAGAACGTGTACATCGTAGTCGGCGGCACCGGAAGCCTCTCAATAAGACGCGACGGCGCGACGAGAACGGTCCCGATCAGCGGACCCCCCACGCTGCACAAGATCGTCGACACACAGGACAACGAACCCGGACGCGTCGAGGTGGCTCCGACTGCCGGACTGCAGGTGTTCTCCTTCACCTACGGGTGACCCCCCGTCAGTCTGGCACTGTTGTCAGTCGGCGACCGTGTGCGGCAGACTCACCGACCCCGGCGACACCTTCGCCGGACGCGACGGCGGTGGCAACACGGGGCCGACGTCGCCGTCGGGTGCGGTGTCGAGGTCGACGAACACCGGTGCGTGATCACTTGGCTTGGTTCCCTTGCGCGCCTTGCGATCCACCCATGCAGCCTGCACGCGGTCGGCGATCGGGCCGCCGGCCAGGAGCAGGTCGATCCGCATTCCGAGATCCTTGTGGAACATGCCCGCGCGATAGTCCCAGTAGCTGTAGATCCGCTCGTCGGGCCAGTGCTCGCGCATCGTGTCACGCAGCCCGAGGTCGGTGAACGCGGCGAGCGTGTCCCGTTCGGGAGGCGTCACGTGCGTGTGCCCGACGAAGGCCGCCGGATCGAAGCAGTCCTGGTCGGTCGGGATGATGTTGAAGTCCCCGCAGAGCATCGTCGTGTCCGCCTCGTCGACGATCGACGTCCGCAGCGCTTGGAGCCACGCCAGTTTGTACCGGTAGTGGTCGGAGTCCACGTCGCGACCGTTCGGCACGTACAGCGAGTGGACGCGGACACCGTCGCAGACAGCGGAGACCGCTCGGCCTTCGGGGGCTGCGTCGACATCGGGGAACCCGGGTGCGCCCTCGAACGCGACTCGGACGTCGTCGAGTCCGACCCGGCTCAGGAGCGCGACACCGTTCCACTGGCCTTGCCCGGCATGCGCGAACTCGTATCCGCGCGAGGCGAGTTCGTCGCCCAACTCGGATGCGAACACCTCATCGGACACCTTCGTCTCCTGAAGGCACACTACGTCGGGCGCTCGCTCGTCGAGCCACGGCAGCAGTCGGGGCACACGCTGTTTCACCGAATTGACGTTCCACGTCGCGACACGCATGACTCAACGGTAACCGGAGCGGGCGGCCCGCCGAGACGTCGGCACGGCACCGGATCGGATGCAACGCGCTGCACCGGGGTACCGATCGAGTGTAATCCGTGCCACAGTTGAAGTCGTGACCACCGGACTCCCTCATCGCGACGTGATTGCGGCATCGTGGCGACGTGTCGCGTCTTCGGGCCTGCAGCGTGACGCTCGACCGGAGCCGATCCTGTCCGACATCGCCTCTGCGGACCCACTACTCGACGCAGCGCGTCCGGTGCTCGCTCGTGCGGCAGAAGCGCTCGGGGGAACGGAGACCGCACTCCTGCTAGTCGACAACGAGAGCCGGATGGTCGCGCGGGTGTCGGCCGACGCAACTCTCGAGCGCAGGCTAGAGGGGGTCGGAGCCGTCCACGGCGCGGCGTTCAGTGAGCAGGAGATGGGTACGACAGCGCTGGGCACCACAGCGGAAGTGCGCGGCGACGTCGTCATCAACGGCAGCGAGCACTACCTCGAACAGTTCCAGTCGCTGAGCTGCTTTGGCAGACCGATCATTCATCCGGCGACACGGCGGCTCGCGGGAATCATCTGCATGACCGAGGTCGCCGACCGCGTGAACCCGCTGTCAGTGCCACTGATCCGCGGACTCGTCGACGATATCGCTGACCGTCTGTTGAGCCGATCACACGCCGACCACCGCGCAGTGGTGTCCGCGTTCGAGCACGCATCGGCGCGACGAGACCGGGCGGTCGCCGCCGTCGGCGACGATCTTCAGCTCGCGAATTCGCTTGCCTCCCAACTCCTCGCGCCGGGCGACTTCGGCACGTTACGGCTTCTGGTCGGTGAGAAGCACGCACCGCCGACCATCACCCTGGTATGCGGCGTCATCGCCGACATCGCCGTCGACCGAGTGCCGGGAGTCCGGCACGCGGCAGTCTTCCGCCTCCGCCCACGACTGGACGACCTCGCACCCGCGACCGTACCGAGTTCGCCCGCGGCCGTCGCTGCGACCACCGCGATCTGCGGCGAGCCGGGCACCGGTCGCACCACGCACGCATTCACCCGCGTCCCCGCCGACGAAGCGACCGTCGTCGACGTCGCCGCATCGATCCTGGACGGGACGCTCATCGACATCGCGACCATCCTCCGCGCGTCGCGACTATCGGGTCGGGGCGTGATCGTCGACGGAGCCGACCTCCTCGACGAACGGTCACTCCGCTTGTTGCATGCGGCGGTCTCGAGCCGAGGACCGTCGGACCCGCCGATCGTGATCATCACCGGCCCGGTCGAATCTCTCTCGAGCCCGGCCGCCGCGCTCACCGCGTGCTGCAGGCATCGCATCACCCCGCAACCGTTGCGTCAGCGCACCACGGAGCTGGCCGCACTCGGCCAGGGGGCGCTGCGCCGCATCGACCCCCGCCTGGACCTGCATTCGGACGCCGCGGATGCGCTCGTCTGTCAGGAGTGGCCGGGCAACCTCACCGAACTGACCATCGTCCTCAACCAGGCCGCAGCCTCCGCGAGACGACGCGGTTCGCGCGCAATCGGAGCCGCCGATCTCCCCGAGGAGTACCGCGGCTCGACTCGCGCATCCAAGCTGATGGGCCTGGAACAGGCAGAGCGCCAGGCGATCCTCGAAGCACTCGACGTCGCATCCGGAAACAAGAGCCATGCCGCGAAGTCGCTCGGCATAAGCCGAACCACGCTGTACGCGAGGATTCGAGCGCTCGGCATCTGACTGCCCACACCTGTGCACCCGATGTGTTCAGTTTCCGGACACGCGACAGTCCTCGGAGCGTGGGAGAAATGACGTACGCCACAGTGGCGCACTTCACACCCCTTCGTTAGGAGGCACCGATGACCACGACTCTGGACCCGGCCCTGCTGCCAGCCGTCGCCGACTTCGTGCGGGCGGACCGCAAGATGCTGATCGGCGGGCAGTGGGTCGACGCGGCGTCCGGCCGGACGTTCGCCACTCATGATCCAGCGACCGGACGAGTCATCACGAATGTCGCGCACGGCGAGGCCTCCGACATCGACCGCGCAGTCGCCGCCGCGCGCGCCGCGTACGAGGGCCCGTGGTCACGGATGCGACCGAACGAGCGCGAACGTCTGATCTGGCGGGTCGGCGACCTCCTCAGCGAGCGCGCCGACGTCTTCGGCCAACTCGAAGCCCTCGACAACGGCAAGTCGGTCTCGATCGCCTCGGCCGTCGACGTCCCGTGGTCCGCCGACGTCTGGCGCTACAACGCCGGTCTGGTCACCAAGATCTCCGGCTCGTCGATCACGCCGTCCATGCCGTTCGCACCCGCCGACCAGCAGTTCCATGCCTACACCCGGCGCGAGTCGATCGGTGTGTGCGGACAGATCGTCCCGTGGAACTTCCCCATCCTGATGGCCACGTGGAAACTCGCGCCCGCGCTGGCCGCAGGCAACACGGTGGTCCTCAAGCCGGCCGAGCAGACACCGCTGAGCGCACTGATGCTCGGTGAGCTCTTCGAGGAAGCCGGGTTCCCTCCCGGCGTCGTCAATATCGTCCCCGGCTACGGCGATGCGGGTGCCGCACTGTCGGCGCACATGGACGTCGACAAGGTCGCGTTCACCGGGTCGACCGAGGTCGGCAAGAAGATCGTCCAGGCATCGACGGGCAACCTTAAGAAGGTGTCACTCGAATTGGGCGGCAAGAGCCCGAACATCGTCTACGCGGACGCCGACTTCGACGCAGCGGTCGCCGGGTCGGTCGCCGCCTGGATGTTTAACCACGGCCAGTGCTGTGTGGCAGGCACCCGGATGTTCGTCCAGCGGGAGATCTTCGACGACTTCACGCAGGCGGTGGCCGATGCCGCGTCCCAGGCCAAGATCGGTCCCGGCCTCGACCCGACCACGGAACTCGGCCCGTTGGTGTCGCAGGAGCAGTTCGACCGGGTCAACGGCTACATCCAGCAGGGCCTCGCCGACGGCGCACGCGCACTCACCGGCGGAAAGCGTTGGGGCAGCGAGGGCTACTTCGTCGAACCGACGGTGTTCGTCGACGTGAAGCCCGAGCTCTCGATCGTCGAGGAGGAGATCTTCGGACCGGTGGTCGTCGCGCTTCCGTTCGACGGTGAAGAGGACGTGGCGCAGGCCGCGAACGACTCGATCTACGGACTCGCCGCGGGCATCTGGACCAAGGACATCTCGAAGGCGCATCGCACCGCGGCAGCCGTCCAAGCCGGTTCGGTGTGGGTCAATCAGTACAACGGCTTCGACACCGCTCTCCCGTTCGGCGGATTCAAGCAGTCCGGGTGGGGCCGTGAACTCGGCGACTCCGCCATCGATCTGTACACCCAGACCAAGTCCGTCAACGTCGCGCTCTAACCCCCCATCCACCTACCGAAAAGAGAAGATTTCATGAAGACCAAAGCAGCAGTGCTCCTCGAAGCCGGCAAGCCCTTCGAGATCATGGAGCTCGACCTCGACGGCCCCCAGACCGGCGAAGTCCTGATCAAGTTCACATCGGCCGGCCTCTGCCACTCCGATCTGCACCTCACCGACGGCGACCTCCCGCCGCGCTTTCCCATCGTCGGCGGCCACGAGGGCTCGGGGATCATCCAGGAGGTCGGTCCCGGCGTCACCAAGGTGAAGCCCGGCGACCACGTGGTGTGCAGCTTCATCCCGAACTGTGGAACCTGCCGCTATTGCTCCACCGGTCGCCAGAACCTCTGCGATATGGGCGCCACGATTCTCGAGGGGAATCTGCCCGACGGCACGTTCCGCTTCCACGCCGACGGCAAGGATTTCGGCGGCATGTGCATGCTCGGCACCTTCTCCGAGTACGCCACCATCTCCCAGCACTCCGTGGTCAAGGTGGACGACTGGCTCCCGCTGGAGACCGCCGTCCTCGTCGGTTGCGGCGTACCGTCCGGATGGGGCACCGCGGTGAACGCGGGCAACCTACGTGCGGGCGACACCGCGGTGATCTACGGCATCGGCGGACTGGGCATCAACGCCGTCCAAGGCGCCGTATCCGCGGGCTGCAAGTACGTGGTGGTGGTCGATCCCGTGCAGATGAAGCGCGACCAAGCGCTCAAATTCGGTGCGACACACGCTTTCGCGACCGCTGAGGAGGCGCAGGAGAAGGTCACCGAACTCACCTGGGGTCAGGGCGCCGACGCTGCGCTGATCCTCGTGGGCACTGTCGACGTCCCCGTCGTCCAGGCCGCTACGGCCGTCATCGGCAAGGGTGGCCGTGTCGTCATCACCGGCCTGGCCGATCCGACGAAGCTGACTGTCCAGGTGTCGGGCACCGATTTGACGCTCAATCAGAAGACGATCATGGGAACGCTGTTCGGGTCGATGAACCCGCAGTACGACATCGTCCGCCTCCTTCGGCTGTACGACGCCGGTCAGCTCAAACTCGACGAGCTCATCACCAAGCGCTACTCGCTCGAAGACGTCAACCAGGGATACGAGGATCTTCGTAACGGACTCAATGTCCGCGGCGTGATCGATCACGCGTCCTAACCTCTTCGCCGAGCCACTGCGCTCGACGAGAAGGCCCCGTTCTCCGCGGACTCGCTGTGGCTTCGGCCCGGCGGGTCCGCGGACTCCATTCATCAGTGAAGATGGTGCGGGTTGTCCGGTAGGGGGCTGACTGACCAATAGTCTGCAAACCGGCCTTACGAATACTCGCCAAGCGCATCCAAGTCCACGACCAGGAGACTAAGGCACTCGACCACCAACTCGCCGCCCTCGTCGCAGCGTCCGCACCGGCCCTGATCAGCCGGTGCGGTATCAGTACCGGGCACGCCGCCCAGTTCCTGATCACCGCCGGAGATAATCCCGACCGCCTCTCCAGCGAAGCAGCATTCGCCCGACTATGCGGTGTGGCCCCCATACCCGTCTCGTCCGGTCGAACTCACAGGATGCGGCTACACCGCGGAGGCGACCGCCAAGCTAACCGCGCGCTACACATGGTTATCGTGGTTCGGCTGCGGTTCGACGCGCGCACCATCGACTACCTGACCCGCCGCCGATCGGAAGGACTATCCAAGAAGGACGTCGTGCGCTGCCTCAAACGGTTCATCGTCCGCGAGGTCTACAACGACCTACGAACCGACTGGTCAGGGCCAGCAGCGGACTCTACGTCCTAGATGATCGGCGGCTAGAGCGATCAACATGGGAACCGGTCGACGATGGCTCTGGCGAGTGCGTAAGGGGCATCTTCGGGCACGAAGTGTCCGGCTTCCGGCAACTCGACGACCGTCAGGTCGGCGAAGCTGTCGCGGACACGCGGTAGGCAGGTGTTGGGGCGGAAGACCATGTCTCGCATCCCCCACACAGCTAGCGCGGGTTTGGCCCCCAAGGTGGTCGGCACGTCTGTCGAAAGCTTCGCCAGCAAAGGGCGTGCTGCCCGGATCTGGGCCGGCATGACAGCGAGGCCGCGACGAGCATCCCAATCAGGTTGGACAGCACGGTACTGGTCAGCCTCCTCAGGCGTTAACGCAGGTCCCGCCTTCCCAAGGAGAAACTTCTCGACAAGGAAGTTCTGTTGGAGAATCTTTCGCTGCATCGGTGCGCTACTCATGATCACGCTGAAAGCACGGTTAGCCAAAGGCTCGATGGGCCAGAACGCGGTGTTACTGACTACCACCCCCCGGACACGGTCGGCCCTTCGCAGCGCAGCGCCCAAGCCAATGGGGCCACCCCAGTCTTGACCCACCACGATGAACCCCTCAAGATGCAAATGGTCGATCAGCTCTCCCACCGCGTCCGTCAGTTCGTCGATGGTGTACCCGTAGCCCGGTGGCCGCTCGGACAGTCCAAAACCTGGATAGTCGACGGCAATGCACCGGTACCGAGAGCTGAGGTCGCCAATCACCTTGCGATAAAGGAAGCTCCAGGTGGGCGACCCATGGCAAAACAATATCGGCGTTCCGGTTCCCTCGTCGACGTAGTGAACACGCGCGCGCGACGACTCGAACCAGCGGGACGCGAACGGATACAGATTCTGGTCAGGAACGAATTCAATGTTCAATACTCTGTCCTTTCTTCCGGCCCACGAAGTGGCCAAACCCAACCAGCGCTACAGCTGTAGCTCCGCAAGCGCACACGCTACACCTGTAGCGTTGCGGGCATGACCGTTGCCCGTTCACAGCGCCGAGACCTCGTTGCAGACACTGGCGTGCGCATCATCAGCCGGGACGGCATGCGCGCCCTCACACATCGGGCCGTCGACAGAGAGGCCGGCCTACCGCAAGGCTCGACCAGTCACTACGCCGCGACTCGAGATGCCCTCATCGACCTCATTGCCAACCGCCTCGCCACCCGATCCGAAGCAGAAGTTGAGGAACTTACTCAAGCAATCACCACCCGCATCGGCCACGGCTCGTTCGAGCCACAAGATGTATCTGAACTCATCGCCGAGCTGATCGAAACCCTCGCCACCCGCGGCGACGACATCAAAGCGCGCCTGACGCTCCTCATGGAGACAACCGAGGACCAGGAACTACACGCCAGACTGACTACAAACTCAACAGTCCACGCCGTCGCTCAACAGGTATCGACCTTCGCCCTCAACGCGGCAGGCGTTTCAACCAGCGAGCTAGAAGTTGAAGGACTAATCATGCTCACGGACTCGCTGTTGCTTCACCGAATCGCTATCGGAACCACCAGCAACACCCAACCAATCCTCGAGGCCTACATTCGCGGCATCACCGAAGAATCGCTACCGACGAACCCGTCAGGCAGCAGGTCCGTGGACCACACTTGACGAATATAGGACAATCGAACGACAGTCCTAGATCCCGGCTGCTGCTCTCAGCTCGTCGACGTTCACGATCTTGCGACGCGGCCGCCCAGAGGAGCGACCTGCGGCGCGTTCGGTCTTGTCGATGGC
>NZ_JBQEDL010000047.1:16589-20484 GCF_052106715.1 Gordonia sp. (in: high G+C Gram-positive bacteria) | reverse complement strand
CAGCGTGTCCCTGTCGGCGCTATCAGCCATCACCCCTCCTCGAACCGGGTCCCACCTCTGCGGACAACGCTTCCCCAAGACGGAGTTTCCCACGCCGCGCCACGCGGCACGACTCCCATGTCCACAATAGGTGCAATAGCGGGACCCGGCTCACAGGCCCCGAGGACGGACGCCCACTGACCTGGCAGTTCGTTATGCGCGACGATCGGTCGGTCCGCCCGCTACGCCCGGTACTTCGCGGAAACGACTCCACGCGGCCCACAGTTCGGCGTAGCGGCCGCCGGCCGTACGGAGTCGGTCGTGCGTTCCGGACTCCACGAACACCCCGTTCTCCATCACCATGATGAGGTCGGCGCGGGCCGCTTGGCTGAGGCGATGGGCGACGACCATCGCGGTACGGCCGGCGAGTGCCGCTTGCGCCGCGTTCTCGAGGACGTCGGCGTCCGAACTGTCGGCGTCCGCAGTGGCCTCGTCCAAGATCACGACGGGAGGGTCCAGGAGGACGAGTCGGGCCAACGCAAGCTGTTGCTCCTGCATGGGGGTCAACGCGTGTCCGCCCGCGCCGATGACGGTGCTCGGCCCGTCGGGCAGACGCGCCACCCACCCCCACGCCCCGACTTCCTCGAGCGCATCCTTCAGATCGGCGTCAGCAGCGTCGGGAGCGGCGATGCGCAGATCCTCTGCGAGTGGCCCCGCGAACGCGTGGACGTCCTGGGTCAGCAGAACCGGAGCGCTGTCGTCGCAGATCGCTGACAGTCTCGTCCCACCGATGCGAACAACGCCCGAATCCGGCTCGTGCACGCCTGCGATCAGTGCGGCCAGAGTGGATTTTCCGGCGCCGGAGGTTCCGACCACCGCGACCGTCTGTCCCGGCTCGATGATCATGCTGGCGTTGTCGAGCACCTGTCGGCCCGACCCGTAGGCGAAACAGACCGCATCAACCTCGACGCGCGGCGCGTCGGTTCGGACCGACTTCGTGACCGTCCCGACCTGCGCCGGACGCTCGATGGCCTCTTCCTCGTCGTCGGCCGAGGCGATCGCGCCGACAATACGAGCCAACGACGCCGCAGCCGACTGAACGTCGTCCATCACCATGAGGAGTGCACCGATCGGTCCGAAGAGCCGAAGGAACAGCAGCATCGCGGTGGTGACGATGCCGACGGTCGCGAGGTCCCGGTCCACCAGGAAGTAGCCGAGCAGCAGGACCGTGGCCATACCTGCGAACTCGGCGAGGTTCACTCGGCCGAAGAGTCGGTTCTGCACGATCCGGGCCCGCATCGTCCACCGCACGACGTGCCACGATCCGGTGCCGACGCGTCGGCCTGCCTGATCCATCAGATCGTAGGCGTGCACGGTCGGCAGGCCCCGGATGGACCCGAGCATATGGTGCGCGCGCCCGGCCATCGCGGCGCGCTCGGACCGGTACACGGTGGGTGCGGCCCTCAGATACATCCGGGCACCGAGGGCGTACACCGGCGCCACCACCACGACGACGAGGAGAAACCGCCAGTCGAGTGCGGCGAAACCGACGACCGTGACCGCCACCGAGAACCCGGACCGGGCGAAGGCAGGCACTCCCCGGGAGATCGCCTGACTCACCGCGCTGACGTCGTCGGTCGCGCGCGAGACGAGATCACCCGAACCCGCCTCCTCCACTCGTGACTGAGGCAGCCGGAAGGCGGCGCCGACCATGCGCTCACGGAGCCTCGCCAACGCCGTCTCGAACAAGCCAGCGCTCACCGCGACGCCGACGCCCGTTAGCGCCGCCGACCCGATCGCGGCGACCACCATGAGGCCGCCGACACGCAGAACCTCGGCGACATCGCCGTCGTCGGTCGCGATATCCACCATCTCGCCGAATCCCCACGGGATAGCGAGTCCGAGCGCCGCGCCGACCAGCAGGACGACGAACACCGCGGCCGACTCCGCGCGCTTGCCCGCGAAGAGTCCCCGCACGAAGCGTGCGGTCTGACGGCCATCCGCGACCGGAAGGGTCGTCTCGGCTGGATTCGTCTCGGCTGGATTCGTCTCCGCTGGGGTCATCATGCTCGCACCTTCGAATCGGTCGCCACCCGGCCGTCGCCGCTCACGGTGACCACGGTGTCCGCTGCCGCCACGAGGGTGGGAGAACTGGTGAACACGACCGTCGCGAGGCCCGCACGAGTCGGGCCGAGGCGGTCGGCGATCACCGCCTCGGTCACCGAGTCGACCGCACTCGTCGGGTCGACGAGGACCAAGGTGCGGGTGGTCGACGCGAGTGCCCGCGCGAGCGAGACACGTTGGCGCTGCCCGCCGGACAACAGTCGTCCGGCTTCGCCGACGGGGGTCTCGAGTCCGTGCGGCAGCACTTCGAGGACGTCGTCGCATGCCGCCGCGAACAGCGCGGCCGCGACCCGGTCCGGGGGTGTGTTCACCGCGACGTTCTCAGCCACGGTGCCTTCGAAGAGGGTGGTCGCGTGCGGTGCGACACGAACGGCGCGCAGCGCGGCCGCGTCGTGGAGCCCGTACAGGTCGGTCCCGTCCTGTGCTCGTGCGCCCCCGACGGTCACTGTCGCAACGGGCGCACCCGCTCTGGAGAGGTGCCCCGTCGCGGCTGCGGTGAAGGCGGCGTCGCACACCACTGCGGTGACACCGCTCGACGGGAACTCCAGGTCCGCCGTCACGCCGTCGCCCACCGGAAGACCGGTGATCCGAACCGGGACCGCATGGTCCGCGGCCAGGTCGTCGCTTCCCGCTTCGCGGGCGAACGGGGCTTGCAGGACCATCAGCACGCGCTTGGCGGATGCGTTGCTCGCCACCCAGACCTTGCCGAAGTTGGTGCCCATCGCCCGCAGCGGCTCCATCACGACCTGGGTGAGGCCCACGACGGTGATCAATTGACCGACTGTGAGATCGCCACTGACGGCCTGGACTCCGCCCAGTACGCCGACCACGACGACGAATACCGCCGCGACTCCTTCCATCGCGCCGACATAGGCGCCCTCGGATCGGCGAGCCTTGATCACCGCGGTCAGCGCACGATCGCTCGCGGTGCGGTACCGGCGATCGGCCTCCGCTTCCGCGTGCATCCCCTTGACGACGCGAAAACCGGTCACCAGGTCGGTCGCGGTCCCCGCGGCCTCGCCCGCCGCCCGCTGCTCGGCTTCGCTTCGCGCGCGCAGCGACGAACCGGCTTTGTCCAAGCACCACAGCATCACGGGCGCACCGAGCAACACCAGAAGGCCGAGCTGCCACGAGATCGACAGAAGCACCGCCCCGCAGAAGATCACCGATGCCAGCTCGCCGACGGGATACAGCCCGAGCGCGACCGACATCGACAGTCGTTGCACGTCCGAGGTCGCGATGGACAGCAGGACGCCGGGCTGCTGTCCGCCGGACATACCTCGTGGATCGAGGATTCGATCGGTCACCTGAGTGCGGAGCCGATGCTGGATCGTGTTCATACCCAGGAACCCGATGCGCGAACCGAACCGGTAGCTGAACGACAGGAAGGCGAACAGCAGGCCGAGGATCAGCACCCAACGAAGGGTCGCGGACCAGTCCCCGGTCTTGATCGCCCGGTCGATGGCAACGCCCATCACCACCGGGACGAGCGCCTCGCCGATCTGATGACAGACGGTGAGAACGCCTGCCGGTATCGTTCGAGATGGATTGCCGAACATGGTGCGCAACACCAGCTTCCGCGGTGTCGTCTCGGCGTCCACAGCGATCGGACGGTGGTCGGGCTGATGCTCGGCCGCTTCGAAGAAGACGGGTAGCCGCCCGCGACGCCAATCGCTCATCCGAACACCGTCGTCGCCATGCGCCCCTCCTTCGGCTCGTCGTTCTGATTCACGTCACTCCGCACGCTACTATGGGGAGCCTTACTTCTTGCAAACACTGAGGCCGGCAGGAC
>NZ_JBQEDL010000047.1:0-16579 GCF_052106715.1 Gordonia sp. (in: high G+C Gram-positive bacteria) | reverse complement strand
CTCATCGCCGGCGGTGAGCGAACGACGTCGAAGTGAGCGGTTGTTATTGAAGGGCCAGGCAAACGAAGAACCCCCACTCACGTGTGAGTGGGGGTGTCGACGTGGCCAGAGTCGGGATCGAACCGACGACCTTCCGCTTTTCAGGCGGACGCTCGTACCAACTGAGCTACCTGGCCAGAGAAGTGTCGGTACCGAAACCGAACCTCAAGCGACCCTGACGGGACTCGAACCCGCGACCTCCGCCGTGACAGGGCGGCGCGCTAACCAACTGCGCCACAGGGCCATATTCATTTGTGCGTTTCGACCTTAGCCGATCAGCTCCCGTTCACCGAATCAGGTGGTGGAGCTTCTCGATGTGAATCGATCTGCGTACCCCCTACGGGATTCGAACCCGCGCTACCGCCTTGAAAGGGCGGCGTCCTAGGCCGCTAGACGAAGGGGGCCGGTGTTGTGTTCCCGCTGGGAGCGAGGACAACTTTATGGCACGCGGTTCGCAAAACACAAATCGCCAGTTCGGACACCATTTCGTGCCCGTGGAGCACCAGCGCACGTCCGCACGCCTCGTCGTTGCTGCCGATCCCATCGATCGACCAGACCCCACCAACCGACAAGAGCCCCCGTGGCTGACGCCGACGGGAGCTCCCCCAGTGCCCCCAGTAGGGCTCGAACCTACGACCTGCGGATTAAAAGTCCGTAGCTCTACCAACTGAGCTATAGGGGCATGCCGCTCAACGCAGCGGTTCTACCTTACATACCGGCCTGCGCACCTCGAAAATGCCCCGAGCTCCGTACCCATTGTGATCAGAGACACTGTAGACCATTCATTCTATGTGACTTACGGTTTCACTTATCTCGGCACAGCCGGCCGACTCACCTGAGGAGATCCGATGGCCCACGGTTCCAGTCGCGCGTTCACCCGAGTCGGTGCTTTCGCCCACCGCCACGCGTGGCTCGTCCTCGGTTTCTGGATCGTCCTCGCCGCAGCGCTGAACGTGACGATCCCCCAGCTCGAGACCACCGTCTCGCAGACCTCGGCCGACTTCCTCCCACAATCACTGCCGGCCAACCAGTACCTCGAGGAGATGTCGCGCGACTTCGACGCGCCGGTATCAAACGCCGTCAGCAGCGTCGTCCTGATCAACGACGACGGCATCAGCTCCGCCGACGAGGCGTATTACAAACGGCTCGTCACCAGTCTCCTCGACAGCGAGGACGTCGCCTACGTGCTCGACTTCGCTGGGCACCCGATCACGCGCGAGGCGGCGGCGAGCCCGGACGGCAAGGCGCTGACCTTGCTCGTCGCGGCCGAAGGATCCGTCGGCTCCACGCGGGCACACCATGCGACACAGGGCATTCGAGCCGAAATCGACGAGGCGGGCAAGCCCGCCGACCTGCAGACCTACTACACGGGCCCCACCGCGACGCTCGCCGACCTGTTCACCGCGATCGACGTGTCGCTGCTGATCATCACACTGGTCTCGATCGGGCTGATCACGCTGATCCTGTTCGCCGTCTACCGACGGTTCGCGACCGCGGCCGTCCCGCTCATCAGCTTGGGCATCGGTCTCGCCGTGGCGCGCCCGGTGATCTCGTTCCTCGGCGGCCACGAGTGGCTGCCCGTCTCGAACTTCACGATCGCGATCATGACCGCTCTAGTCCTGGGCGCGGTGACCGATTATGCGATCTTCACTCTGTCGTCCTATCAGGAGGCCAGACGTCAAGGCCTGCCCGTCGGCGACGCGGTGGCGTCTGCGAGCGGTCGCACCGCCCCGATTCTGGTGGCGTCGGCGCTGACGATCGCGGCGGCCTGCACCTCGATGGCCTTCACCTCGATCGGCATGTTCCGGACCGCCGGTCCACCGACCGCGATCGCCGTGCTCATCGCACTGGCCGTGGCACTGACGCTGCCGCCGGCTCTGCTGTCGCTCGCGGGACGACGCGGCCTGGCCGAACCCGGTCCGTCGTCGGAGAAGCGGTGGCGTCGACGCGGCGCACGCATCATCCGCCACGCAGGCGCGTACGCCGCCGTATCGCTGCTACTGCTGCTTTCGTGTGCAGCCATCCTGTTCACCCATCAACGGAACTGGGACGAATCGTCGATGTTCGTGCACGCGAACGAGTCGACCCGCGGCTATGACGCCGTGTACAAGCATTTCGGGGCCAACGCGATCGCACCCGAGTACCTGCTGATCCGATCCGATCACGACCTCCGTAACACGGCCGATCTCGCGGCTCTCGAACTGGCGGCCGACGCCGTCTCCCGCGTCGACGGTGTCCGCACCGTCCGATCGATCACTCGACCGGACGGGAAGCCGCTCACCGAGTCGGCCGCGGGCTACGTGCCGGGCCAGGTCGGCGACCAGCTCGGCGACGCGTCGAAGCAGCTCGGCGACGCACGCCCGGACCTGCAGCGACTCGCCTCGGGCGTCGGCGAGCTGACCGACGGAGCCGATCAGGCGTCCGCGCGTATGCCGGAGCTGGTCGACGGCACCGATCAGGTGGTGTCGATGGCGACCGGGGTCCTCGACTCGATGGAGTCGGCGGAACGTTTCGTCGACGCCGCGACGGGAGGGAAGTCCGATCTCGCGGGCGCAGCCGGCGAGCTGCGAACCGGACTCGACCGGGTCGCACCCGTCGTCCGTGACCTACGCGAGGCCGCCGACGCGGCGCAGCCGGCCCTCGACGGCTTCGACGAGCTTTTCGGTCCGCTCCTGCAGTCGCGCAGTCCCGCATCGTGTTCGACCGACCCGGCATGTGCAACGGCGCGTGCCGCGTTCGACCAGTTGAACAAGGCGACTGGAGGCAAGGCCCGCCGTACGCTCAACGGTCTCCGCGACGCGGCAGGCGTGCCGGCGCAGGCGTCGCGGCGAGTAGAAACCTCCATTGCTCCGCTGAGGGAACTGCTCGGATCACTGCAGACCCTGCTCGGACAGCTCGACGGACGCTCCCCCGACGAGATCCGCTCCGACCTCGCACGGTTGAAGGCAGGCGTCGGCGAGCTCTCGACCGGAATGACACGACTGTCCGACGGCCTCCATCAGGTACGGGACGGCACCGAGCAGCTGACGACTCTGACAGACGACCTGCACGACGGCCTGCGCCTGGCGACCGACTATCTCTCGGACATGAGTGCGGCGACGTCGTCGGGCGCCGGGCGCGGCTTCTACCTTCCGCCCGAGGCCATGGAGAATCCGCGATTCGTCGAAGGCGCCCGACTGCTGATCTCGCCGGACGGCACCACCGCGCGAATGATGGTGACGTGGGGTGTCAACCCGTACGGGCCAGAGGCGCTCGACCGGGTTCGCGACCTCGCGCCCGCCGCGAAGGCCGCGCTCGCCGAGACAGGGTTGAAAGACGCCGAGGTCACGAACACCGGTCTCGCTTCGCTGTCCGCCGACATGGACGACCAACTGGTCCGGGACCTGCTCGTCTTCGGGCTGGTCGCGATCGTCGCGGTGACGGTGGTTCTCGCGTTCCTGCTTCGGAGCATCGTCGCACCGCTTGTGCTGGTGGTGACCGTGGTCCTCTCGTTCGCCGCGGTGCTCGGGCTGAGCACCCTCGTGTGGCAACACATCATCGGGATTCCGCTCGACTGGTCGGTCGCGCCGGTGTCGTTCATGGCGTTGATCGCTGTGGGCGCCGACTACAGCATGCTGTTCGCGTCCCGGATCCGAGAGGAGTCGGCCGGGCGCGGAATGATGTCCGGAATGATCCGCGGCTTCGGCAGCACGGGAAGCGTCATCACGACCGCAGGCGTCGTCTTCGCGATCACCATGTTCGCGCTGATGAGCGGAACGACACTCAACCTGGTCCAGATCGGTTTCACGATCGGGCTCGGCCTGCTGTTGGACATCCTGGTGGTCCGATCGTTTCTCGTACCTGCGACGATGGTTCTGCTCGGCGACGCGATGTGGTGGCCAAGCAGGAGTGCTCGCGCGTCGTCAGCGCGCTGACTCGACTCCGGCCACAGCTCCGACGGCTTCGACGAGCGGCGGTATGAAGTCTTCGGCTCCAAGCACGCAGCAGGCGTGGCCACCGTCGACCTCGAACCGGCGTGCGCCGGGGATCCCGTCGACGAGCAGTTGCTGTCTTTCGGGCTGGACGATCTTGTCTCGCGTGGACACCACAACGGCTGTCGGAACGTCGATCTCGGACAGCCATGGCCGCGAATCGAACCGCGACATCGCGGCGGCGAACTCGCCTTGGTGACCCAGGTTAGTGGAGGTCATCTGCGCGAACGCCCACCGAATGTGATTGCCCTGCCAGGCGTCGAGTCGTTCGTCGGCGGGTGCCGGAAGGATCTTGTCGACCACCTTGAGCGCCTTCCCGAGCCGTTCTTCGGCGGCGAGCCGGTCCGGATCGATGCTCGAGAAGAACGGCCCCGTCGAGCACAAGACGAGGCCGCCGACGCGGTCATGATGACGCTGCCAGGCGAGCTGAGCGATGCCGCCGCCCATCGAGAAGCCTGCGACGGTGAATCGGTCGATGCCGAGCTGGTCGGCAACCGCGACGACATCGTCGGCACAGTCGTCCAGGGAGAACTCGGCGGAGCGGATGCCACGCCCGTGCCACCTGTGGTCGATGGTGACGACATGGAAGTCTTTGTTGAGCGCGGGAATCGACGGATACCAGCAGAGGATCCCCGACGTGCTGACTCCGTGAAGCAAGAATACGGTCGGCGCGTCGGCAGGCCCGGATTCGGTGATGTACGTGGTGCCGCGGCCGGGGAGTTCGAGTCTCCGGCCGTCGGGAAGGTCGCGGACCGGGTACGGCTTCACCGTGTGGCGCACCGCCCGCTGCGCGGTTCCGAGACCGTTGACGGTGGCATCCCAGAAGCGGGCGCTGGTGCCGTCGGTGGTCTGCGCACTGCGTTCGATCATGGAGAAGAAACTACACCTGCCACCTTGGACGTTTCTGTGAATCCGTATCAATCCCGGCGTGATCTGACATACTGTGCCGTCGTGATCCCTATCGACCGCCCCAAACTCGAAGGCTCGATCGCTGTCGGCGACAAACGCCGTCGACGCATCGGATTCTCCGAGTTCGGATCCCCCGACGGACCGACAATCGTGTGGCTCCACGGCACGCCCGGCGCTCGCCGCCAGATCCCCACGGAGGCACGCGAATACGCGGAGACCCGGGGATTCCGCCTGATCGGCCTCGACCGCCCGGGCGTCGGCTCGTCGACGGCGCACTCGTACTCGTCGATCGCCGACTTCGCGCACGACTTCCAGACCGTGTTGAACACGTTGGGCATCGACCGGTTCTCGGTGATCGGATTGTCCGGCGGCGGACCGTACACGCTCGCCGTCTCCCATGCGCTCCCCGACCGCGTCGTATCGACCGGGATCGTCGGCGGCGTCGCTCCAGTGAACGGATCGGAGGCTGTCGACGGCGGAGCCATGTCGTTGGCCAAGCACGCCGTCGGGCTGATCGACGTCGCAGGCAAACCGATAGGCAAGGCGTTGAGCACGGCCCTGTCCGTGGCGCGACCGATCGCCGATCCGGCGATCGGCTTGTACGCGCGCTTCTCCCCCGAGGCCGACCGTGAACTGTTGGCGCGGCCCGAGTTCCGCGCGATGTTCCTGGACGATCTCCTGCACGGCGGGAGTCGCCGTATGGACGCGCCGTTCGCCGATCTCCAATTGTTCGTCCGCGACTGGGGTTTCCGCATCAGCGACGTCCAGGCCAAGATCGAGTGGTGGCACGGCGACGCCGACAACATCGTCCCGTACGAACACGGCGTCCACATGGTCTCCCTGCTCCCCGACGCCACCCTGCACACGCTGCCCGGTCAGAGCCACCTGAGTGGCCTGAACTGGTCACTCGAGATCATCGACACCCTGCTCGCGTCCTGGGACTGACTCGCTGGTCGAGCCCCCTTACCGCTGGTCGAGCTCCCCTGCTGCTGGTCGAGCTCCCCTGCTGCCGCCGGTCGAGCGAAGTCGAGACCCCCACCACCGCTCGAGATCTCGACTCCGCTCGATCAACAGATAGCACCGCCCCACTGCTGGTCGAGCGGAGTCGAGACCCCCTACCCCGTCGTCGCCAGCGCCGCGGCCAACCCGAGCACCACCGACAGCAGAGCGACCTCGATCCCGGCGTTGCGGATCGACGTCGTCTCGTCGATCCCGTGGCGACGGGCTTTCGCGAGCCACACGATCCGATGTCGGCGGGCAAGTGCCGCCGCGGCGACGAGCAGGACGAGTTTGGCGACGAGGATTCGACCGTAACCGGTGTCCCACCACCCCGCGCCCACCCCGATCCGCGCGACAGCGGCGATGAGTCCGGTGATGGTGAGCACGACGACGACCGGTAGCGCGCGTTCGGAGAACGCCGGCAACGATCGCGCCCATCCACCGCGTCCGCGGACGGTGAGGACCAGGGCCCCGAGGGATCCGACCCACCAGGCTGCGGCGAGCGCGTGCGCACCGACGACGAGCGGCACCCACGACGACTGACCTGCGTGCCCGGTGACAGAGGTGACGAGGATGCCGACGGCCGCGATCGCGGCGACCACATACGCGTTGATCGGCGCGGTTCCGCGCGACGTCCACCATGCCCAGGCGAGGACAGAGAGGGATCCGAGCACGCAGACGACGATCGGGAGTCCGGATTCGACGCCGGTGGTGAAGTCACCGACTCCGACGTCGAAAGCACTGACGCCGACGCGTTGCGCCACTTGCATCCATGCGGCGACGAGGGACGTCGCTCCCCAGACCGCGGCGACAACGGCGACCGCGTCCGGTGAGGGCTCGGCGTCCACGAGGCCGAGCATGCCGAGCCCGAACAGCAGGCTGACGGCAGCGATCGACAGTCCGTCGGCCCAGGCGGACGGCTCCGGGCCGTCAGGCCTTGCGATGAACCAGGCGAGCGCCACGCCAACGACGACGGCGATCGCCGCCGCTGCGGCGACGGTGGCGCGACGACGGGTCATCGAGGAATCAACTGCGGCGACGTACCACGACGAACGCAATGCCCGCACCGACCACCAGGACCACCACGACGACCGGAACAATGATGTACCAAGCCTTCACGCCGCCCTCGCTCTCCGACGGAGACTCGTAGTCCGCGGGCACGGCCGCCCCGGGCGTGCCCGCGCCTGCCTTGGTGAGGGTGAAGGTCGTCTGACCTTGGACGGGGTGCCCGTCGGCTGAGGTCACCCGATAGTTGACCTTGTACTCCCCTTCGGGGCCGAGTCCGTCGATCGGAACCCAGATGTCGCGACCGTCGATGGTCGGCTCGCCCTTCTGCCAGAAGTGGTCGTCGGGCCCGACGATCTTGAGGGTCGCGTACGCCTTCTGCAGGTCTTCATTGAACGTCAACGTCACTCGGTCGGGTGCGGTGTCCAGCGACGCGCCGTCTTCGGGTGAGGCTCCGGTCCGCGCCGAATGAGCCGACGCCGGGCCCGCGAAGAACCCGCCGAGCAGCGCGACGACAGCGACTATGACGGCGATGGCCGTCGACTTCGTGAACAACCGGAACATCACAACACCCCTGACTGGAAATGATTGGAGATGAGTCCATCGTTGCACGGCCACTATCCTGTACGTGTGTCGGTCTACTCACACGGTTTCGCCCGCATCGCGGCCGCCGTCCCCCCTGTCGCCCTCGCCGATCCCGCGGAGAACGCGGCGCGCACCGTCGCTCTCGTGGCGCGCGCGCACGAGGAGGGTGTCGCCCTCGTGGCGTTCCCCGAACTCGGGCTGTGCGGGTATAGCGTCGACGACCTCGTCCAGCAGGACGCACTGCTGGACGCTGTGATGGACGCGTTGATGGAGGTCGTCGCGGCCACCCGGCGGTACTCGCCGGTGGTCCTCGTCGGCGCCCCGCTGCGCATCGACGACGCCCTGTACAACTGCGCGGTCGTCATCCACGACGGCCAGGTGCTCGGCGTGGCCCCGAAGTCGTACCTGCCGAACTACCGCGAGTTCTACGAGCAGCGGTACTTCGCGGCGGCCCGCGACGCCGTCGTCGACACAGTCCCCCTCGGCGACCATGAGGTCCCGTTCGGCGCCGACCTCGTCTTCGAGGCGGTCGACCTGCCCGGTCTGCGCTTCCACACCGAGGTGTGCGAGGACGGCTGGGTGCCGATCCCGCCGAGCACATGGGCCGCACTCGCCGGCGCGACTCTGCTCGTCAACCTGTCCGGCAGCCCGGTGACCGTCGGGAAGGAGGAGTACCGACGCTCGCTCGCCGCCAACCACTCGGCGCGCAACGTCGCCGCCCACCTGTACGTGGCGTCAGGGTTCGGGGAGTCGACCACCGATCTGGCGTGGGACGGCGACGCATTGATCGCCGAGAACGGCGCGATCTTGGCCCGATCGGAGACATTTCAGACGGACGCGCAACTCGTCGTGGCCGACGTCGACCTCGATCGGATCCGGCAAGAACGGTCCCGCATGATCAGCCTGCGCGACCAGGTCGGCGACTTCGCCGACCACGCGCGCGAGCTTCGCCGCATCCCGTTCGAGCTGGACCCTGCCGACCTCGAGTCCACGGGGGCCGCGACCGATCTACGACGCACCGTCGCGCGGTTCCCGTTCGTTCCGACCGGCGTCGCCGATCGCGACGAGCGGTGCCGTGAAGTCCTCGACATCCAGGTGCAGGGTCTGGTTGGACGGTTGAACGCGACCGGCATCGGCAAGGTCGTCATCGGCGTCTCCGGAGGGCTCGACTCGACGCTCGCGCTGCTCGTCGCCGCAGCAGCCTTCGACCTGCTCGGGCTCCCTCGCTCGGACATCCACGCGTACACGATGCCCGGGTTCGCGACGGGCGACGCGACGCTCGCCCGTAGCCACGTCCTGATGGACTCGCTCGGCGTCACCGGAAACGAGCTGGACATCCGGCCGTCGTGCATCCAGATGCTCACCGATCTCGGGCACCCGTTCTCCGACGGCGAGCCCGTCTACGACGTCACCTTCGAGAACGTGCAAGCAGGCGAACGGACCTCGCACCTGTTCCGGCTGGCGAACTATTTGGGCGGCATCGTGCTCGGGACCGGCGACCTGTCCGAGCTCGCGCTCGGCTGGTGCACGTACGGGGTCGGCGATCAGATGTCTCACTACAACGTGAACGGCTCTGTCCCGAAGACGCTGATCCAGCATCTGATCCGGTGGAAGATCGCGACCGGCGGCTACCCGGATGCGACGGTCGGCGCACTGCGCGAGATCGTCGACGACGTCATCTCACCCGAACTCGTGCCCGCCGACGCGGACGGAAACGTGCAGAGCACCGAGGACACTGTCGGACCGTACGAACTACACGACTTCTTCCTCTACCACCTGACCCGTTTCGGCTACCGGCCGTCGAAGGTCGCTTACCTAGCGCGTCAGGCGTGGGGCGACAAGACCCGCGGACCGTGGTCGGACATGCTGAGCGAGGCACAACGCAACGAGTACGACGACGCGACCATCGCCAAATGGCTCGAAGTGTTCTTGAAGCGGTTCATGGCCAACCAGTTCAAACGGACGGCGATGCCCAACGGACCGAAGATCGGCTCCGGCGGCTCCCTCTCCCCGCGCGGCGACTGGCGCTCCCCGTCGGATGCCCCGTCGACCGCCTGGCTCCAGGAGCTCCACGGCGACGCCTGATCGCTGATCCTCGCTGATCCTCGCTGATCGAGCGAAGTCGAGATTCCCTTGCGCACGTTGCGGTCTCGACTCCGCTCGACCAACGGAGGGGGCCGGATTCCTCGTGCCCCGGCCGCCCGATCAACAACCGGCCGCCCGAGCAACAACCGCTGGTCGAGCGAAGTCGAGACCCTCAGTAAATCGAGATCAGCAGGTCCAGACCGTCGGCCTGGCACAGGCGGTGAATGTTCGCCACGTCTGCGAACGCGGCGCGCAACCGTTCGGCGGGGCGGTCGGTCCAGTCGTCCGGGTACACGTCGGCGTCGGTGAACGCAGCGAAGTCGGCGTCCCCCACGAGCGCGTCAATGTCGACTGCTTCAAGTGCGGCGATGATCCGCGACAGGTCGTCGTGCGGGGTCACTCCGACGAGTTCGTCGCTTTCGAAAGCGTAGACGCCGACGACGGCTTCACTGAGCGGATCATCCTCGATCGGCTCAGCGGCAAGGGCTCCTGTTAGGAGAAAGTGCAGACCATCCCACGCGGTGTCGATGTCGGCGGATGGCGCCCCGGCGGCCAGCACGCTGTCGACATAGCTGACCGCATCGTCGGGGTCGACGTCGCCCAGCCGGTCGGCGAGACCGACGGGCACGCCCGCATAGACGGCGAGTACCCCCACCTCAGACCTCCGACTCGTCGAGCGTCTCGCCACGGTCGACTGCATCGATCAGCAGCGCGAGCTGGTCGTGGAAGGCGCGCGCCATCGCCGAGATGTCGTTCGCGAGATCGGTGCAGGTCAACAATCCGACGTTGAGTTCCGTCCCCGCCGAGAACACGGTCATGTTGAGGCCGAGTCCGTGGAAGATCGGGGCGAGCGGATACACCGATTCGACGCGGCCACCCAGCAGGAACATCTCGGCCGACGGGCCGGCGACGTTGGAGACGATCGCGTTGAAGATCGGCGGGTGCAGGGCGGCGACTCGCCGATCGCCGTATAGGCGCATGAGGAGGGCCATCGAGTTACCGGGCGCGAATTCGGCGTATGACCGCAGCATGTTGTCGTCGATCTCGCGGAAGTGTTCCTTCGAGAGGCTCGCGTACTCGCGTGCCACGCGGATCCGTTCGACGGGGTCGGCGACATTCGACGGAAGTCGAGTGAACATGCCGTTCACCTTGTTGGTGCCGGACTCGACGAGATCCTTGTCGTCGGCGCCGCGCACGGACACCGGCACGAGTCCGACGAGCGGATCGTCGGGCAGTTCGTCGTGGGCTTCGAGGTATTCGCGGAGCGCTCCGCCCGCCATCGCGAGGACGACGTCGTTCACCTTGACGCCGAAATGCTCTTTCACGCGTTTCACGTCGGCGAGTGGGAGTTGGGTCATCGCGATGGAGCGCCGCGCGGAGAGCGGCGCGTTGAACCTGGTCTGCGGGGCGAGGAACGGTGCGGGCATGCCCTGACCGCTACGGACGCGGCGGAACCATTCGAACGGGACAGGCACCGTCTTCGGGATGAGTTTGAGAGCGGCCACCGGGCGTTGGAGGAAGACGTTGATCGCACCGCCGAGCGCGAGGTCTCGGCGCGACGCGGACCCGGCACTCGCCGCCACGCGGTCGGGATCGAGTTCGGGCGGCTCGGGTGTCGCGGTGACGAGCTCGCCGAGCAGGTCGGCGACCGTCGCGCCGTCGACACATGCGTGGTGCATGCGGAACATCAGGGCGATCTTGCCGTCCTCCATGCCTTCGAGGATCCACAGGTCCCACAGCGGCTTCTTGCGGTCGAGCACTTGACCGATCAAGTGGCCGCACGTCTGCGCGAGCTCGTCGACCCGGCCCGGCGACGGCACCGCGATCCTGTGGACGTGCCGCTCGATGCGAAAGTCGTCGTCCTCGATCCAGACGGGGTGATCGACGTTGGTGAGCGAATCGGCGAGCCTGCGACGAAGCGACGGAAGTGCGGTGACACGACGAGCCATCTCGTTGCGCATCGTGGCGAACGTGTATCCGCCCGGCACGGTGGACGGATCGAGTTGGACGATCGCGGCGACGTTCATCACCTGGGACGGCGTCTCCAAATACAGGAATGAGGCGTCGAGCCCGCTCAGTCTCTCCATGCCACAAACCTCTGTCGTCGTGCGTCTTGCCAGCCGCCGCTGGTCGAGCCTTTCCCGCTGGTCGAGCCCTTCCCGCTGGTCGAGCGGAGTCGAGACCCCAGCCACCACCACCCTCAGAATAGACCCGCGCGCCGGCACTGCGAGCGGCGGTCACGGACTGCGAAACGCGACGCGCCCCCACCGACAGGTGGGGGCGCGTCGACACGGTTAAGCGGAGGCCTGCGTCAGGCGCTGGCCGTCTCCTTCTTGGCGGCTTCGCGGGCCAGAAAACGGTCGCGCTGCTCTTCGAAACGCTTGGCGTCGACCTCGGTCTTCTCGAGGTAGGCGGCGAGTTCCTCACGGGCCTGCTCGCCTCGTGCGGTGAAGTCGGTGCGCTCGAAGATCTTCCACTTGCGCATCACCGGCCACACGACGTCGTCGAGGTGCTGGCGGATGTCGTAGATCCCGTGCTTGGCCATCATCAGGCTCATCCGGCGGAAGTTCGGCATGCCGATGCCCGGCATGTCGAAGTTGGTGACGACGCCGGTGATGGCTTCCATCGCCTGGTCGGGCGCGAGGTCGAGCGCGGCAGCACAGATGTTGCGGTAAAAGATCATGTGCAGGTTCTCGTCGGCCGCGATGCGCTGCAGCATCCGGTCGGCGACGGGGTCGTTGCACGCCTTGCCGGTGTTCTTGTGGCTGACGCGGGTGCCGAGTTCCTGGACGGCGACATACGCGACGCCGCGGAGCAGGCCGTTCAGGTCGTCCGAGTGCGCGCCCTTGGTCATGTTGGCCATACGGTCGTTCTCGAGAGCCACAGGGTCCACGCCGCGCGTGACTACGAGGTAGTCACGCATCACGATGCCGTGGCGGTTCTCCTCCGCGGTCCACCGTCCGACCCAGTGACCCCACGCGCCGTCCGGCGAGAAGTACTCGGTGATCTCACGGTGGTACGACGGGAGGTTGTCCTCGGTCAGGAGGTTAAGAGTCATCGCAGCCTTGGCGACCGGGCTGAGCTGGGACTGTTCGGGATCCCAGTCGTCACCGCCCATCGCTGCGAAGTTGCGGCCCTCGTCCCACGGCACGTAATCGTGCGGATGCCAGTCTCGCGAGAGCGACAGGTGCCGGTTCAGTTCAGCTTCGGCGGCCGGCTCCAGTTCGGTGAGGAGTTGGACTTGAGTGAGGTCGGGCACGGGCTGATGCCTCCTGGAATAGTAGGCCTGTGACCCACCGCACAATAGGACAGTTGAGTTCGGGTTGCAACTTCTGCGATGGGATGTGTCATCCGATCACACCGCGAGTCACAGCTAAACCGAGTCTGCATAGAGCGGGACGGCGACGACCTCGACGTTCTGAACGTTGTTCGTCGCGAGGAGTCCGCGCACCGCGTCGGCGGTCCGCGCTTCGGCGAACACCATGCGGACCGGTTTGTCGCCCGCTGCCGTCCGCGCGTCGCGCGCCTGAGCCAGGATCTGTTGGGTGCCCGGCCACGACTGGTCGAGCGCGCCGTCCGCCCCGATATGGGCGTCGTACCCGGGCCCGTGCGTCAACAGCATCGTGCCGTCCTTCTCGCGTCCGTCGAACGAGAAGTCGCCGACCTTGTACACGTACCCGGACGCCACGAGGGCGGTCTGCCGGTTGTAGCGCCGAGCCTCCTCGGTCGCCTTGGGCGCGGTCATTACCCAGCCCTGAGACGACGCGCTCACGGAGATCCCGGTCTGGGTCGTGGCATCGAGCAGCGCCGGGTCGAGCTCGCCGTTCACGGTGAGGTTCATGCGCGAGGACGAGTTGACGTCCGCATTCCGTGAGAACGGCACCGAGCAACTCACCCGACCGCGACCGTTCACCGGCATCGATCCCGTTGCGTCGCACTTGCCGATGTCACGGCCGTTCGAGGTCATCGACGCCGTCAGCGCGATCGCAACAGTCCCCCGGTCCAGGCCCGGGGCCGTGTTCGCGAGATTGTAGGTGACGACGCAGCGCGCACCGCCGCAGTCGAGTCCGCCGTCGGGGTCGGCGACGACGATCTCGCGGGAACCGATCTTTCCGTTTTGCACCTGGCTCTTCGCGCTCGAGTAGAACTCTCGCATCGCGGCGACGTCGAGCGGGGCCACCGTCAGGTCCGCCTCGACCTTCGCCAAATCCCCGCCGTAACCCCTGCCGAGCGGGCCGCGAAGCGCCGCGGCGGTACCGTCGGAGGCGACACCGACGGTCATCGCGTTCGCCTGGTAGCGGCGCTCTCCTTCGATCCCGCCGTCCGCGTCCTCGACGTCGACCTCGGACACTCCGACGGGGTCGACGCTGTCGTTCACTCGACGGTCCGGCGTCTCGCCGCCGCGCGTGAGCGGAGTGCCCTTCACTTCGGTACTGCCGAGGCTGGTGTCCTGCTGTCGCAGCACCGCACCGAGACGAGCCGGTCGCAACGCATCGCGGAGGTCGATTCCGAGGGCCGCCTGGTCGATCGCCACCCATCTACCGGTCGGCGTCGCTTCGGTGAACACCCCTGCCGGCTGCTTCTTACCGGTCCGCTCCCGCCAGAACTCCTTGTCGCCTTTGGCGAAGGTCTTGCCGGCGATCTGCAACCACTCGGCCTTGCCGTGGCCGTCCTGACTGACGTTTCCGTGCACATCGCCAGCGGTCGTCACTGTCAGATCGCTGACCTTGAGTCTCACGCTGCCGTCTTCGAGCGTCGAGGTGATGGTGCCGTTATATTTCACGGCCGGAGCGTCGGCCAGCGACGTCGATGCCTTCACGAGTCCCTGCAGCGCCAGCATCTCCTCGTCCGGAACGGCCGTCCCGTCTTTGGACGGGGTCAGGACGCCTGACAGAGTCACGGCCAGTACGACGATCACCGCTGCTGCGACGCCACCTGCGGCCAGAAGGTTCTTACGCACGGATCGGCTCTCTCCACCTGATCAAGGATACGGTCACTTCAGATCGATCCTCGCATGATCAGGCCCCATACGAACCATTCGCGCCATTCGAGCAGCGGACGGGACACCGCCTCTAGGCGAGAAGGGGTATCGGGTCTGAGTCGGACGTCGTGAGGAACGATTGAGGTCAGGCTAACTCGTCGATCTCCCGTGCGAGATTCTCTCGTGCCGGAGCCTCCCATCGTCGGCGTGCCTGCGGCGAGCGGAACAGTGCGTCGGCAGCGACGAATCCGGTCAGGATCTTGCGACGTCCGGGACGGAACACCTCGTCGGGCACGAGGTGATACTCCTCCCGGACATCAGCCGCGTACTCGTCGTACCGCGCGGGGGCGGACCCGAGGACAGGCAGGTCCGCGTCCGACAACGCGATCCCGTTGCGGTCGTCGGGAGTCGGGTCGTGTGTGAGCGTTAGCTCGACGAGCCGGGCCACCTCGCCGACGTCCGAGTCTTCCACGAGTAGACGCCGTGCGAGGTCGGCGGAATCGTGCTCGTTATCCGAGCTGAGCGGTTCGTAAACCGCGTCGTGGAACCATGCAGCAAGTACGACAGGTCGCACATCGAATACGAGACCCTCATCGTGGAGCAGCGTCAGAGCGGCGAGCACCTCGTTGAGGTGGCGGCGATTATGGTGGCGACGGTGTGGCTGGCCCCAACCGTGCGAGCAGATCTGCCTCGGTTGCCTCCGGAATCCCGACGTTCATGATGCGATCGTAACCAGTGGCCACAGCGAAGAACCGTCATCATCGATCACGTAAAGCGTGATGCTTGCATCGGTCGTGGATATGCGCCATGCCCCGGACTCTTACTCGAGTGATGCTAGGCTTCCGCCTGCTATTTATGCGTTACGTTCATTAACGTCCATTTGACTGGAGGGTTCCATATGCGTTTCAAGAAGTTCGCTGCGGTGGTTGCGGCCACTGGTGCACTGACCTTTGTCGCTGCATGCAGTGACGACACAAGCAGCGACGCGACGAGCAGCGACTCGTCATCGCAGACGGATGCTGGCTCGTCCGCACTCCCCGAAGGGTTTCCGACCGACGTTCCCGTAGTCGGCTCGGAATACAAGCCGTACGACGCGCCGGCAAGCAATGCCGTCGGCATGGAGGTCGTCGGAGCAACCGCGACATCGTTCGACGAAGCCGTTCAGAAGTTGAAGGACGCCGGCTACACCGAGGAGAGCGCACCGAGCGGCGATCCGTCCATGCGGACGGCAACGTACACAAACGCGAAGCACATCGTCGGAGTCGTCGGAGTCGAGGTCGGTGGCGAGTACCGCGTCACATACAACGTGGCACCCGCAAGCTGAGAGAAGCCGCCCGACGGCGCTGCCCGGTCGACCTACTAGGGGCGATCGGGCAGGGGGGCTCTTCGTCTCTCAGAGTGCGTTGATGCGTTCGGCGAGCTGGGCGGAGTGCAGTAGGGATCGCAAGATGTAGTGCTCGAGGTTTCGGAAGCCCTGCGCGATCCCGCGCAGGTGCTCGAGGCGGCCGTTGATTGCTTCGACGGGCCCGTTCGAGACGCCGGGGACTGATGCACGGGTAGGTGTCAGCTGGGGTTAGGCCACCGGGCTGACGGTCGGGTTCATGATGGTCTCGTACTCTCGATGGGGGTCAATCGGCCCAGGCGGGCCTGTCGGCGGCGTCGGTGGTAGGTCCGCTCGACCCAGGTGATGATCGCGATTCGAAGCTCTTCTCGGGTTCGCCATCGACGGCGGTCCAGGACGTTCTTCTGCAGCAGCGCTAAGCAGGACTGTGACACTTAAGACGCTCTTCGGGTCTGAGAGTGCGTGGGTGAGGTTCGCGTAGTTCGCAGGTGTCCACAACATGTAGACGGGCCCTGGAGTGTGAGAATGGAAGTTCCTACACAAACAAACTCACCCACCAGGAGAGCCTGTCAAGTTTTTCTGAATCGCCCCGGCGTGTCCGGAGACTTTGGTGTGTCCCGGGTTCCGTGGGGTCGAAGAGTCTTGGATTCTGGTGTCTGACAT
>NZ_JBQEDL010000046.1:0-21734 GCF_052106715.1 Gordonia sp. (in: high G+C Gram-positive bacteria) | reverse complement strand
CAGGGCGGCGGGATCGGCGACGATTCCCAACGTGGTGCGATTGCCGAGGATCAGCCCGGTCACCGAGAACGAGTAGCCGATGAGCGGCGACATTGCGGTCGACTCGACGATGTCGCGACCGAGCATCGACCGCACGCGCGTGAACCCCGGGTTGATGCCGATGTGAATGTCCGGACTCATCCGCTTCATCGACTCGGCGACGATCGTGCGCATGTCCGTCCACTCGATCGGTGGGGCACCGTCGACCGACGCCAAAGCGAGGCCGAGGTTCTCGTCGTCGATGAGCGTGAGTTCGGAGCGCGCCCGCGCGATCTGCGCGTCAAGGTCGGGTTCGTCGCCGGGCAGATTGAGCAACGACACGGCGACGGCGTTGCCGGTGTGGCGGAACTCCGGGTCGAGCGTCACCGGCAGCGTGACCCTGATGTTCGAGGCCTGCGGTCCGTCGGATTCGGGCGGAGCGATGCTGACAGCGCGACCGATCGCCGCGACGAGGAACTCGTGGACCGACGCGCCGCGCGCCCGTGCAGCGCGACGCAGGTCGCGGGTCGACGCAGAGAACACGGCGGTCTCGCGTCGCCCGGACGAGGTGAGCGTCGGCCATGCGCGGCCGCCCTCACCGTCCATCCACTGCTTCTCGAATGCCGCCCGAGCCTTCGTCAGCACATCATCGTCGGGCGTGCCGACGCGGAATCGCGGGCTGGTCGCAAAGCGGTCGAAGCTCGCCAGATCGTCGTCGGATCCGTCGGCGAGCAGCGCCGAGAACGCGGCGCCTGCGATACCGTCTGACAGACTGTGATGCACTTTCACCAGCACGTATTGGGCGTCGGCCGCGGTCAACAGCGTCAGATGCCAGTACGGCTGAGGCTGCGGCAGCGCCTCAGAGAGGACGGCCGCCACCTGCTCTTGAACGTCGCCGTCGACGTGCACCTGCGTGACGTGCGCGGACACGTCCACCTCGTCGGCGACGACGATCTCGGGTGCTCCGTCGCGTCCGCCGCGCACGCCGATGCGGAACAGTTCGTACCGGCCAACACGCTGCGCGACGCGCTCACGGACGGCGTCGAGAGTCAGCGGTTCGCCGTCGCCCAGCGTGAGCAGCATGCCCCAGTGAGCGGGCGCCCCCGGACCGTCCGAGTGCAGGTAGGTGAAGTCCGACGGACCGAACTCGGCGACACCGGGTTGTACGGCGGCAGTCACTGGGTGACGCTCATCTTGGCGCGGATGGCCTCTTCGAGGTCGCCGACGGTCTTGGCGTCGTAGATCTCGCGTTCGGCGAGCTTGACGCCGAGTTTCTCCTCGATCGCGACGACACCGATGGCGAACGCCACCGAGTCCATGCCGAGGTCGTCGATCAGCGACGACTCCTCGGTGACGCCGTCGACCGACAGGTCGAGGTCCTCATCGAGGATCTCTTTCAGCGACTCACGTACCCGATCAGACATTGATTACTCCTTTTGGTTGAATCAGCGCTTTCGCCGCTGATGGTGAATCAGCGGCCCTCGGAGGCACGGCGATATCCGCGCACGGCGAGCGGCCCGAAGACGGCGAGCAGACCGAGGGTCCACACGACGGTCGCGACGAGCGGCCCAGTGATGGGACCGCCCTCGGTCAACGCGCGGATCGCGTCGATCGCCGGACTCATCGGCTGGTTGCGGACCACCGGCTGCAGCCATCCCGGGTACTCCGAGATCGGCGCGAAACCGCTGTTGAAGAACAGCAGGAACAGGAAGACACCACCGAGGAACTGCACCGACTGTGTGCCAGATGCGACGGTCGCGAGAGCGATGACGGGGGCCGCGACGCCGACCGCGAAGATCATCGGCACCACCCACGCGCCGAGCGCGGACAGCACGCCCTGCTCGAACCGGAATCCCATCGTCATCGCGACGAGGAACAGAACGACGGTGGCCAGTCCCGTGCGGACTGCTTCCGCGGTGAGGCGACCGCCGATGAATCCAGACCGCGACACGGGAAGCGTCCACATCCGCGACAGCAGTCCGGTGTCGCGCTCGTGGATCAGTGTCATCGCGGTCGCGATGGTCCCGTAGAGGGCGCCGACGAGCGCGACGAGGCCGGTGTTCCCGTAGATGCTGTCGCCGGAGCCGAGTGCCGTCACCGACTTGCCGAAGACGAGTTGGAACATCAGCAGCATGAACGTGGGGAACGCCAGCGATTGCACGAGGATGCCGGGATCTCGACTCCACGACTTCAGCAGCGTGCCGGTGTGGACGGCGACTTGCGCGAGAGACCCCACCGCTCGCCGCTGGGGCCACGTTCTCGTCTGCGTCTCGGTGCTCATCGGGTCGCCTGCTTTCGTGCGACGGCGGCTACCGCGAACCCGCCTGCGGCGAGAAGCCCGACGGCCCAACAGATCACGGCCGTCGGATCGAGGTCGGCGCCGGTCGAGAGTGCACGGAGCGCGTCGGAGAACACCGACAGGGGCTGGTTTCGCACGAACGGTTGGATCCATCCCGGGAAGCTGTCGGCCGGAACGAGTCCGGTGGACGCCATGATGAGGATCAGCTGCGGGATCATCAGGACGCTCGCGACGGCGAGTGAACTCGCGGCGACCGAGCCCGCGGCATCGGTGAGCAGGCTCAGTGCGACACCGAAGAGCACGACGAGGATCAGGAAACCGACCGTCGCAACGACGCCTCCCTCGAAGCGGAAGCCCAGCGCGAACCCGACGATCAATCCGCCGCACACCGCGAGACACATGCGCACTACCACCCACGTCATGCGACCGAGGATCGGGGCCACACGCGGGATCGGCAGGCTCATCATCCGCTCACGCACACCGGCGCGGGCGTCGGCGCCTGCGACCTCGGTTGCGGCGATCGCGGTGAAGATGCCGGTCTGCAAAAAGATGATCGGTGTGAGGAACTGGGCGTAGTCGCCGCCCGCGGCCTCGAATCGTCGGTGCAGCGGCACATAGAAGCAGAGGAAGAAGACGACCGGGCTCAGCGTCGCGAACATCGCATCGCCGGTCCGTATCCCGGTGGACATCTTCTGGCGGGCGAGGGTCGCCGTCGCCGACACCAGTCCGACGGAGCTACGGCGCACCGCTGTCGACGCGGCTGGCTGCGCGAGGACGGCAGTCACAGGGCATCGACCTCTGCCATCTGATCCGACCCCGTCAGCTGCAGGAAGACTTCGTCGAGCGACGGCTGCCGCAGACCGATGTCGACGACGTCGATCTGCGCGGTGTCCAGGCGCGCGATGACGTCGCGAACCGTCGACTTCCCGTCCACAGCACGGACGACGATCCGCGGGTGGGCCGCGGTCGACGCGTCGTCGTGCTCGATGACCTCCAGGCCGGTCAGTGCGGCGAGGGCCGTGTCGATGTCGGACCGCTGCACCAGGCTCATCTCGCACACGGCCGCGCCCGCCTGTTGTTTCAGGGTGCCCGGGGTGCCGGAAGCGACGATCCGTCCACTGTTGAGCATGACGATGTCGTCGGCGAGGCGGTCGGCCTCTTCGAGGTATTGGGTGGTCAGCAGGACGGTGATGCCAGCGGCCCGGAGTCCGGCGACGGTGTCCCACACGGCTGCGCGGCTGCGCGGGTCGAGGCCGGTCGTCGGCTCGTCGAGGAACAGCACCTCGGGGCGGGTGATGAGGGAGCTCGCGATGTCGACGCGGCGCCGCATGCCGCCCGACAGTGCGCCGACGCGGCGGGTGCGGACGTCGGCGAGGTCGAACTGCTCGACGAGGTCGTCGATGCGGGACTTCAGCGCGGTACCGCGCAACCCGGTGAGGCGGCCGAAGACCGAGAGGTTCTCGGCCGCGGTCAGGCTGTCGTCCATCGACGCGTACTGGCCGGTGAGCGAGATCAGTTCACGAACCTTCGCCGCGTCGCCCACCACGTCGTACCCGGCGATCCGCGCGCTTCCTGCGGTGGGACGCTGCAGTGTCGACAGCAGGGTGACGGTGGTCGTCTTCCCGCTCCCGTTCGGCCCGAGGAGGCCGAGGATCTGTCCCTGCGGCACCTCGAACGAGATGCCGTCGAGAGCGGCGACGCTCCCATACGTCTTGGTCAGATTCTCCACTGAGATCGCGACGGGCGCTGACATGCGTCCTCCCCTTCGTGGGCGGCGTTCGGCACCAGCACAACACTGGAATATAGGTGAGCCTAACCAATTGTATTGGGGTTGGCTACGGCGGGTGTCGCGCAATCACCTAGACGATGTGCGTACTTCCACGCATCCGTGCCGGATCGTTGGGTGGAACTGTCGCAGGCATGCCCACATCAACAGACTCCCAACCACATCAGCCGCCCGACTCGAGAGCGGGATGGTACGCCGCACCGCTGATCTCTACGGCGCTCACGATCGTCCTCGCGCCGGTCGTACTCTTCTGGTTCGCGTTGAGCGCGATGGCGTTCGACTCGTGCTTCGAACCCGCGTCGTGTCCGGGGGCGACGATGCACGTGCAGACCGCAGCCGTCGCCTCCGCGGCTTCGCTGATCGCACTGTTCGGACAGTGGGCGATCGCGTACTGGCTCCCCCGGTCGGCGCGAAAGTTCATCGCCGCGGTGCCGCCGACTCTGGCCCTCTTCGCGTTGGCCGTGATCATGTCCACACCGGCAGGCCAATGACTGGACGAGGCCTATCTTGGCCGCGTTCGGCGCAATAGGGTGGAATGCGTCGTGCGTGCGTCTGCACCGGGAGACCCGTGAGGGAGATCGTCATGATAATCCGTCTAATCGCGATCGGAGTCGCTGCCGTCGGCGCGATGCTGGTGACGGGGTGCAACGGTGCCGACGGAACGGCGGTGCGCGCCTCGGGAGGCAATTCGACTGCTGCGACGACAGCCACTGCGACGACGGCGAGCGATCCCGGCGAATGCGCCACGACTACCGATGCCTACCTGACCGCCACCCAGAAGGACGGCGAGCCGGCGTTCAGCGTTCCCGTCGTCGACGGGTGGAACCGCATCAGCAGGTTCGAGGACCAGTTGACCCGCCTGGCGGTGGCCGACAAGTCGTTGACTGTCGACAACTTCGCGCCGAATTACGTCGTCACAGTCGAGAAGGCGCCCGCCGTCGGCCGCGCAGAGTTCGACCGACAGCTACAGGCTCTGAGCAGGGTCGCCGTCGGTGGCAGCGTTCACCAGCATGCCGAGTCGACGACGTGCGGCTTTCCGAGTCTGATCGTGGACTACCGATTACAGGTCAAACCCGGAATAGGCACCCACGCGACGGTGCTCATCGTGAGCATCCCCGAGGAACCGTCGCCAACGACCGCGACGCTGACCATTCAGACAGCGGATCCAGACAATGCGGAGTACTCCGCAGCCAAGAAGTCGATCATCGACGGCTTCCGCGTAGAGAAGTAGGTCCGGGGCACGACCAGCGGCGGAGAATCAGCTGAAGATCGTCGTGAACTTCTCGAGCGAGGTATGGACGTCGCCCTTCACCGCAGCGGCAGCAGCCTTGCCGACCGGACCCATCAGCGGGAGCCCGCCGAGGTCGATGAGGAAGCTGATCGTGGAGCCGTTGCCGTCTGGCTTGACCGTCAGGTTCAGCTTCGCTTTGACGCCGCCTTTGCCCGTACCCTTCAGAGCGACTTCGTTGGGCCGATCGAACTTCTCGACCTCCCAAGTGAACCGGACGCGCGTGCCCTTCGCCTTGATCACCGACGACAGCGTGGTGCCTTTCCCGAGTTCGTCGGCGGTGGGCAGCCTGCTGCGCCAGCCGTCGTGCAGGACCAGCCACTCGTCGTAGCGGGACAGGTCGGCGGCCGCCGCGAAGGTATCCTCGGGCGACAGATCGACATGAATGGAGTCACTCGTCTTGGCCATGGTCACAGAGCCTAGCGTCTGCGTCTGCGCACGAGGACTCCTCGGCCGGGTTCTCACCTCGCACGGCGTGTCGGCGGTGATCACCGAGGTCGAGGCATACGACGGCCCGCACGATCCGGCGTCGCACGCGTACACGCGGACACCGAGGTCGGAGACCATATACGGCCCGCCGATGCGCCTGTACGTATACCGGATCCACGGCCACCACTGCGCGAACATCGTGACCAGCGCCGAGGGCGAGGGTTCAGCCGTACTGATCCGGGCGGGCCGCATCGTCGACGGCCTGGACATCGCCCGTCAACGGCGACAGACTATGGCCGAAGACGAGTTCCTCGGCCGCGGACCCGGAAACCTCGCGAAGTCCTTGGGCATCACGATGGCCGATCTACGTACCGACCTGACCGCACCGACCGGCGTCTACCTCGGCGAACGCGTCCAACAACCGGCAAGGATCGTGGCCGGGCCACGCGTCGGAATCCGGTTGGCTGCCGACGAACCGTGGCGATTCTGGATCGATGGCGAGCCGTCGGTGTCGGCGTACCGCCGACATCCGAAGGCAGGTCGAGCGCCCAAGGGCTGACCAAGCCCAGAAAACACGAATGTCCGCCGTTCTGACCGGGAATCCGGTCCAGAACGGCGGACAGTGGGAACGCTACTGCTGGCCGCCCGGCTGCTGCCCGTCCGGGTTCTGACCCTGCTGGCCCTGCGGGTTCTGGCCCTGCTGGCCCTGGCCACCCTGCTGGTCACCCTCGGCGCCGACGGCCTTGCGAGCAGCGTTCTGCGCCTTGTCGATCTGCGACGAGTACTTGTTGCCGGTCGCCTTGTCGACGGCGTCGCCACCCTTTTCGATGAGCTTCGGGTTCGAGCTCAGCGCATTCTTTGCCTTGTCAACGAGTCCTTTGAGATCCATGTTCGGAAGTGTACTCACCGACTTGATCTCCCGCCGGAGGTCGACGATCGGAGAACTGCACCGAGCATGCGAGTGCACACCTCGACTGCGACACATCCGACAAGCGCGCAGATTCCGGCGACCGCCATCATTCCGGCGTTCGACGAATCGAGGTGGAACATCCGCTGCGTGAACGGAATCGTGAAGATCCCCACGTACGCGAGCACCGAGACTCCGATGAGCACCAGCTTCCACCACGTGTACGGACGCGCGACGACGGCCAGAACATACACGGCGATCGCAATCATCGTCGCCAGCGCCGCAGTCGCCGCCTGCGTCTGCTGAGCGCCGATCACCTGCGACGCGCTCGCGATCGCCGCGACGGAGTCGGACGGCGCCAACAGCACGTCGCCCGTGTAGCCGGCCAGCGCGGCCGAGTAGTCGCGGTTGACGAACATGAAGCAGGCGAACGTGGCGATACCGATGATGACGCCGTTCGGAATCGCCTGGGTCAGGACGCGGCGGACGAATCCGGTCTTCGCGCGCTCGTTGTTCGGAGCGAGCGAGAGCACGAACGCCGGGATTCCGATCGTGAACCAGGCCGAGATCGTCACGTGGATCGGTTGGAACGGGTAACTGACCGCATCCCACCCGAAGGCTTTGGCGAGTAAGCCGGTGATGCCGACGAGCAGGGCCAGCAGCACGGCGTACACGGTCTTGGTGAGGAACAGATTCGAGACGCGCTCGATGTTGCCGATGACGCGACGCCCCTCGCCCACCACATACGGCAGGGTCGCGAACTTGTTGTCCAACAAGACGATCTGGGCGACAGAACGAGCGGCGGACGACCCCGAACCCATCGCGACGCCGATGTCGGCGTCTTTGAGGGCGAGCACGTCGTTGACGCCGTCACCGGTCATCGCGACGGTATGCCCTTCGCTTTGCAGCGACGAGACCATCGCCCGCTTCTGATCGGGGCGGACGCGACCGAATGCGTCGGCGTGGTCGATCACCTGCGCGAGTTCGGACTCCTGCGTCGGCAGCTTCCGCGCGTCGACAGCGCTCTCCGGGTCACCAAGACCGAGCGAGGCCGCGACCGCGCCGACCGACAGCGCGTTGTCGCCGGAGATCACCTTGACCGCGACGTCCTGCGAATCGAAGTACTCGATGGTGCCGCGGGCGTCGGGGCGGACTCGCTGCTCCAGAACGATCAGGCCGGCCGGCGTGATCGCGCCGGGAAGGTTGGACGATCTCGACTCCGCTCGACCAGCGTGCGGGGGTCTCGACTCCGCTCGACCAGCGTGCGGGGATCTCGACTCCGCTCGACCAGCGTGCGGGGATCTCGACTCCGCTCGACCAGCGGAAGGGGGTCTCGACTCCGCTCGACCAGCGGAAGGAGGCTCGGAGTCGACAGGCATGTCGCAGGTGGCGACGAGGAGGATACGCAGCCCGGTCGACCCGAGTTCCTGTGCGAGGCGGGCGACCTCTGAGTCGGGATCGAGCAGCACGTCGGGCGCGCCGATCAACCAGTTACCGCGGTCGGCGCCGCCGGCGTCCACGAACGAGATGCCCGAGAACTTGTTCGCGGAGCTGAACGGCAGGATCGCCGACGTCGACCAGTCCGGCGCATCTGGGTACGCTTCGGCCAACGCTTGGATGCTGGCATTGGGGCGAGGGTCGGCCGCGGCCAGCGCGGCCATCGCGGTCTGCACGTTCACCGGGTCGACAGCATCGTCCACGACGCGAATCTCCGAGAGCCGCATCCCGTTCTCGGTGAGAGTTCCGGTCTTGTCGGTGCAGACGACGTCCACCCGGGCGAGGCCCTCGATCGCGGGGAGTTCGTTGACCAGACACTGCCGTTGACCGAGCCGTACGACGCCGACCGCGAACGCGATCGACGTCATCAGGACCAAGCCCTCTGGCACCATCGGCACGAGAGCGGCCACCATGCCGAGCAGCGCCGTCTTTATTCCGTTCTCGCTGATGAACAGCTGATTTACGATCGTCAGGACGCCCGCGGGAATCAGCAGCCAGGTGATGACCTTCAGGATCTTGTCGATGCCCGAGCGGAGTTCGGAGGAGACGAGCGTGAACTTGCTGGCCTCCGCCGCGAGCTGAGCTGCGTAGGCGTCGGCGCCGACCTTCGTGGCACGATAGGCACCCGAGCCGGAGACGACGAAGCTACCCGACATGATCTCGTCGCCGACGGCCTTGTCGACGGCGTCGGCCTCACCGGTCAACAACGACTCGTCGATGTCGAGCGCCTCGGACTCCACGGCCTCGCCGTCGACGACGACCTGGTCGCCGGGTCCGAGTTCGATGACGTCGCCGAGCACCACTTGATCGGGCGCGATCTCGGTGGCGACACCGTCGCGCCGGACGATCGGCTTGGCCTGTCCGACGATCGCCAACCGGTCGAGGGTCCGTTTGGCGCGGATCTCCTGGATGATGCCGATACCGCTGTTGGCGATGATCAGCAGGCCGAACAGCCCGTTGATGAACGAGCCGGTGAACGCGACGATCGCGAACAGCACACCGAGAATCGCGTTGATGCGGGTGAAGACGTTGGCCTTCACGATGTCGGCGACGCTGCGGCCTGACTTGTCGGGCACCGTGTTCGCCTGACCCGCGGCGAGCCGTTCGGCGACCTCCGCGGAGGTCAGTCCGGGCGCCCGGTCGGTCCCCGGACTCGTTCTCGCCGTGCTCATGCGTGTCGCTCCCACCAAGTCGGATCGTCGATTGCGGTTCCGACACGGTCGACCGTGTCGAGGGTGGAACCGGGGCGGGGTACGCATACGTCGACCCCGGCCGCTTCCGCCGCGGGCAGCAGCCTTCGCACGGGGTCACCCCACGAATGCCGCGCAAGGTTGAAAGTACCCCAATGGATCGGGATCAGAAGGCTGCCTCGCGCTCCGCCGTTGACCAGGCCGTGAACCATCACAGCCTCTTCCGGGTTGAGGTGGATGTCGGGCCACAACGGGTCGTAGGCTCCGATGGCGATGAGGGTCGCGTCGAACGCCCCGTGCCGTTCGCCGACTTCGCGGTACGCGTCGGTGAAACCGGTGTCGCCGGAGAAGAAAAACGAGTGCGCAGGCCCGGTGACACCCCAACTGGCCCACAGGGTCTCGTTCCTGGTGAATCCCCGGCCCGAGAAGTGGCGGGCCGGATACGCGTCGAACGTCACGGCTGTGCCGCGTATCGAGACGTCGACGCTGCCGTGCCAGTCGGCGGTGCGAATCCGACCCCCGTCGACGCCCCAGTGCCGCAGGTGGGCGTCCACGCCGATCGGGGCGACGAACAGCGCTTCCGGCTGGGTCCACGCGATCGTCGTGACTGTCCCGGTGTCGAGGTGGTCGTAGTGGTCGTGGCTGAGCAGAACGACGTCGACGGGCGGCAGTGCGGCCGCTGTGATCGGTACGTCATGCATGCGCTTGGGACCGACGAGTTGCGACGGCGAGCATCGGTCGCTCAGCACCGGGTCGAGCAGAACGCGGACCCCGTCGATATCGATGAGCGCCGTCGCATGCCCGAGCCAGGTGATCGACAGTGCCGCAGGCTCGTGCTCAAGAGCGGGTCGCAGAACGGGGATCACTCCGGCGGGCGCGCCCGGTCTGCGGAGCATGTCGACGAAGACGCCCGGCCCCGGGCCATCGGCTGCCACCGGAGCGGACTCCCGGTTGGCGAAGACGCCGTCCGACAGATTCGGCGAGCCAGCGGTGGCCTCGGTGATCGCAGCGGTCGACGCGCCCATTGCGCGCAATGGTCCAGGAATGAGAGTCACGGATCCAGAGTATGTCGGGATGCCGACCGACACGCACAGCGAGACAAGCGGGGGCGAGGCGAACACGTGTCGGCGGCTGCGTCGACAATAAAATGAGAGCTGTGTCATGATCATCACGGATTAATTGATCGATCGATCCACTTCGGTGGGAAGGGAGGCCCGATGCAGGGCGACGACCACCGGCCCGACTGGGCTGCCGTCGACGACGCGGTGCGCCACGCCGGTCTCGACTCCCCTGTCATCGCCCTCGATCTCGACGCCCTCGAGGACAACATCGACGACCTCCGACGCCGGGCCAACGGCGTCCCCATCCGCGTCGCGTCGAAGTCGCTACGGGTCCGTTCGATGATCGACCGCGTCCTCGACCGCGACGGCTTCGCAGGCGTCCTAGCCTACGACGCCGCCGAAGCACATTGGCTGGCAACCGAATCCGAGATCGGCGACGTCTTGCTCGGCTACCCGACCTGCCGGCGCGAAGCGCTCGCGTCCCTTCTCGTCGACGAGCAGGCGTGCTCACGCGTGACCCTCCTCGTCGACGATCCCGGCCACCTCGACCTCGTCGACTCCATTCTTCGGCCCGAACAGCGTCCGCGGGTGCGCGTGGCCATCGACCTCGACGCGTCGTTACGAGTCGCAGGCGGACGCGTACACCTCGGTGTCCGCCGTTCCCCAGTGCACACCGTCTCGCAGGCCGTCGCACTCGCCCGCACCATCGAGTCGCGCGACGGCTTCCGCCTGGTCGGTGTGATGTCGTACGAGGCCCAGGTCGCAGGCGTCGGGAACGACGTCGAGGGCAAAGCGGCGACGAACGCCGCGGTCCGCGCGATGCAGGCGGTGTCGATGCGCGAACTCCGGCACCGACGAGGCGCCGTAATTTCGGCGTTGCGGCGGATCACCGATCTCGAGTTCGTCAACGCGGGCGGCACCGGATCGCTCGAGGAGACCTCGAAGGATTCGTCGGTGACCGACATCGCCGCCGGATCGGGCCTGTTCGGCGGCCACCTGTTCGACAACTACCGTCACTTCCATCCGGCACCGGCGATGGCGTTCGGCCTCGACGTCCTGCGGCGCCCGGCCGACGGCATGATCACGTGCGGCGGCGGCGGATGGATCGCGTCGGGGCCGCCGGGCCTCGACCGCCTCCCGAAGCCGGTCTGGCCCGAAGGCCTTCAGTACGTCGACACTGAGTCAGCCGGCGAAGTGCAGACTCCACTCGCCGGCGACGCCGCCGACGAATTGTCGATCGGTGATCGAGTGTGGTTCCGCCACACCAAGTCCGGCGAAGTCTGCGAACGATCCGAACGGGTGGCCTTGATCCAACGCGACGCGAGGGGCGATACGCACGTCGTCGACGTCGTACCCACCTACCGAGGCGAAGGGAAGTGCTTCCTATGACTGGACGTAGGTCGAGCGGACGTTGGACGAACTGGGGCGGCACCGTCTCGTACACCCCCGCCGAAGTGATCACGCCGCGCACCGTCGACGAGCTCGCCGACGCTGTCAGCGGTGCCGCCGAACGTGGCGGCACGGTGAAGCCGGTCGGCGCGGGCCACAGCTTCACGCCGATCACCGTTACGCAGGGTGTCCAGGTGGACCTGTCCGGGCTGCGCGGCGTCCGAGGTGTCGATCGAGACCGTGGACGCGTGACGCTCGCCGCCGGGACACGGCTGCACGAGATCCCTGCGATCCTGGAACCGCTCGGCCTGGCGATGGAGAATCTCGGCGACATCGACCGTCAGACCATCGCAGGCGCCGTGTCCACCGGAACCCACGGCACCGGCGCACGGTTCGGCGGCATCTCCACCCAGATCCGCGGAGTCCAGATCGTCGACGGCACGGGCACGATCCGCGACATCGGCGAGGACGACCCCGATTTGAAGGCCGCAGCGCTCGCGCTCGGAGCGCTCGGCGTTCTCACCGAAGTGACCCTCCAGTGCGTCGAGGCGTTCGCCGTCCGCGCCGTGGAGGGGCCCGGCGACGCCGACGACGTCTTCGACGGCTTCGCCGACCGCATCGCCGAGTTCGACCATTACGAGTTCTACTGGTTCCCGCACACCAGTCGGACGCTCACGAAATCGAACACCCGACTCCCCGCGAACACCCCGGCCGACGGCCCGAGTCCGCTGCGCCGCTACATCGACGACGAACTCCTCGCGAACCGTACCCTCGGCGCGCTGTCGGGCCTGGGCTCACGAGTCCCGCGCATCGTTCCCGCCGTCAACCAGGTGGTCGGGCGGGCCGTGTCCGCGCGCACGTACACCGATCGGTCGGACAAGATCTTCGTGTCCGACCGCGATGTCCGATTCCGCGAAATGGAGTACGCACTCCCAGCAGCCGACGTCCCCGACGCTCTCCGCGAGGTGCGCTCGATCATCGACCGCAAGCACCGAGTGAGCTTTCCGATCGAGGTGCGCGCCGCAGCCGCGGACGATCTGATGCTGTCGACGGCGACGGGACGCGCCACCGGATACATCGCTGTGCACCGCTTCCACCGGGACGATCTCACGTCATCGCAGGAGTACTTCCACGACGTCGAGGAGATCATGATCGCGCACGGCGGTCGCCCGCACTGGGGCAAGTTACACACCCGCGACGACGCCTATTTCCGCGAGGCCTACCCCCGGTTCGACGAATTCCTCGAGGTACGTGAACGATTCGATCCGCACCGGGTGTTCGCCAACCCGTACCTGGAGACGGTGCTCGGCACCTGAGGGCTACCGCCCGCGGAACACGGGCGAGCGCTTCTCCTCACGAGCGGCGCGCGCCTCTTTCGCGTCGTCGCTCGTCCACGCGGCAACCATCGCGTCGTATCGGTCCTTCGGAGCCTCGTCGCGGGCGCCGTCGCCAGTGAGCACCATCTTGTAGTGACGCAGCGTCAGCGGCGCGAAACCGGCGATGGTGTCCGCCCAGTGGCGGGCGTCGGCGAGATCGCCGATCTTATTGGCGAAGCCCAGGTCGTAGGCGCGGTCGGCGCTCAGCGGATCGCAGCCGATCAGAATTCCGCGGGCAGGCCCTCCGCCGACCAACGACACGAGACGACGGATCGTCCATTCGTCCAGCGCGACACCGATCTTCGCGGCCGGGATACCCACGACGGCATCCGCCGCCATGACACGCAGATCGGCCGCCATCGCGAGCTGGAGACCACCGCCGAGTGCGGGACCGTTGACCGCGGCGATCACCGGGACCGGCGTCGACTCGATCTGTTCGATCACCGCGACGAGGCGTTCGGGGAACTCCGGGTCGTACACCGGACCGGACAGATCGGCGCCCGCGCTGAACACCGAGCCGCGCCCGGTGAGCACGATGACGCGTGCGCCGCCGTCTACTGCGTCGGTGAACGCCTGCGACAGATCTCGCAGCATGTCGTAGTCGAGGGCGTTTCGCTTGTTCTCACGGGCCAGTTCGATGGTGGCGACGGGGCCATCCGCGGTGCTCACGATCATGGAGGCAGAGTACCGAGATCACCGACGACGTGCTCAGTCGGCACTGCTTCGCCGCGTCTCCCATCGGACGGCGAGCCCGTCGAGCAACAGATCGAGGCCGAGCCGGTACTCGTCGTCCACCCCGCTCTCGTCCTCCGCCGGACCGCCGACGTAACCGCCTGAGAGCAGCAGCGGCGCGAGGTGGGGGAACCGTTCGACCGTGATCGCCTCGCCGAGTTCGGCGATCGCCTCGGCACCGAACTCGAGGTCGTCTTGGCCGGCGAGATCGCGTTCGAGCCCGGCGAACGACGCCACGTACGACGCGAGGGCGAGGACCACCGAGATCTGCTCCCGCTCACCGAGTTCTAACTCGCTCATCGCCCGCATGCCTCGATCGGCGACGTACATCGACGCGGGCATCAGCACCGACGTCGGACCTCGCGGGACGTCGAGCATCCACGGATGCTCGCGGTACATTCCGCGCAACAGACCCGCCCACGCACGGAGTTCGTCGCGCCAGCCGGCGTGACGATCGTCGCCAGAGGGGGCAGGCAGCAGCGACTCGGAACCGACCATGAGCAGCAACAACTCATCCTTGTTGGTGACGTACCGGTACAGCGACATCGTCGTGAAGCCGAGCTCTTTGGCGACCCTGGCCATCGTGACGGCTGCGAGCCCCTCGGCATCGGCGATCGCGATGGCCTGCTCGACGATCCGCTCGTGCGAGAGACCGCGGCGCGGCCCGTTCTGCGGCTGCACGTACGTCCCCCACGCGATCGCGACAGGCCTGGGCAGTCCACTCTCGGTCTTCCCACTCTCGGTCCTCTCCGCCATTCCCTCACCCTATGCCCGGCAGCGATTGACTGTGTACACCACACTCTGTGTATGCAATACTCAGTTTATGACATGCACAGATGGTGCGATCATCGAGATCACCGACCTCACCAAGTGCTACGGCGAGCACCGTGTGCTGACCGGACTGTCCCTGACGGTGGAGCCCGGCATCCATGCGCTCCTCGGGCCTAACGGCGCGGGGAAGACCACCCTCATCGACATCCTCACCACGTTGCATCCGTTCGACTCGGGTTCGGCGAGGGTGCTCGGACTCGACCTGACGACCGCCCGAGGCGACGTCCGTCGCCGGATCAGTGTCACCGGGCAGTTCACGACGATCGACGAAGTCCTCACCGGCACCGAGAATCTCGTGATGATGGGCAGACTCGTCGGGCTGTCTCCACGCGATGCTCGACGCCGCAGCGACGAACTCCTGGACCGATTCGATCTGACCGCTGCCGCGGATCGACGCGCGGCGACCTACTCCGGCGGCATGCGACGCCGTCTCGACCTCGCCGTCAGCCTGATCTGGCCGCCCGAGATCCTGTTCCTCGACGAACCGACCACCGGGCTCGACGCACACAGCCGACTGACCCTGTGGCAGCAGATTCGGGAGCTGGCTGCGACCGGCACCAACGTCTTCCTGACGACCCAGTATCTCGAGGAGGCCGACGCACTCGCCGACGAGATCTCGGTGATGGACCGCGGCCGGATCGTCGCGCGAGGCAGCGCCGCCGATCTCAAGGAGCGCGTCGGCGGCGCGGTCCTCGCTCTCCTGGACAACGGCGTCGTCGTTCAAGAAATCGCCACCGACGGGTCGGCGCACGACGTCGCCCGGCTCACCGCGATAGTGGCAGCCGACCGCCCCGACCTCGTCGTCGAGGTACGACGGCCCACGCTCGACGACGCGTTCCTGCACCTCACCGGGCATGCCAGCGGACAGGAGGCAGCGTGATGAGGGCTCCGGCACCCGGCGTGAGTCCGTTGGTCGCGTCACGCATCTTCATCGGCCGATCCGTCCGCCACAGCATCCGCAATGTGGACGCGATGGTCATGGCCGTCGCGTTGCCCGTGATGCTGATGCTCGTATTCGTCTTCGTGTTCGGCGGCGCGATCTCGGACACCGCGAGCTATCTCGATTACGTGGTGCCGGGCATCGTGCTGACGTGCGCGGGTTTCGGCGCGTCGAGTACCGGAGTGTCGGTGAGTCAAGATCTGAAGACCGGCGCCATCGACCGATTGCGGACCATGCCGGTCCCGTCCGCGACTGTACTGGTCGGACACACGGTCGCGAGCGTCGTCCGGAACCTGCTCGCGACCATCATCGTGGTGTGCGTCGCGGTGCTCCTGGGCTTCCGCCCGGACACCGGCATCATCGGCGCGGTGTTCGCGCTCGGCCTCGTCGCCTTCTACATCCTCGCCATCACGTCAGTGTTCGCGATGCTCGGCCTGGTGGCGGGGTCGGCCGAAGCTGCGAGCGGCTACGGCTTCGTGATCCTCTTCTTGCCGTACGCCTCCAGCGCGTTCGTGCCCCTCGACTCGATGCCCGGGTGGCTGCAGACGTTCGCCGCGCACCAGCCGGTCACCCCGGTCGTCGAGGCCACCCGCGCGCTGCTGAACGGCCAGTCCCCCGGGGGCGACGCGGCGATCGCCATCTGTTGGTGCGTCGGGATCATCGGCGCGGCGACCGCGCTGACTGTCTGGATGTTTCCGCGACGCTCCGCCCGGTGATGCCCCACGAGGCCGGAAACCACGAGACGCCCGGAACCGTCGGTTCCGGGCGTCTCGGTCTGCGAGTCTCAGGCGCCGAGCAGGTCGATCACGAAGATCAACGTCTTGCCCGACAGTCGGTGTCCCGCACCCTCGGGGCCGTAGGCCAGCTCGGGCGGCACGACGAGGCGACGACGTCCGCCGACCTTCATGCCGGGGATGCCTTCCTGCCAGCCCGGGATCAGTGCCTCGAGTGGGAAGTTCGCGCTCTGTCCGCGGTCCCACGACGAGTCGAACTCTTCGCCGGTCTCGAACTCGACGCCGACGTAGTGCACGTCGACCATGCCGCCACGCTGGGCCTCGTCGCCGTCGCCGACGATGAGGTCGGTGATCTGGAGCTCGGCCGGCGCAGGGCCCTCCGGGAACTCGACTTCGGGCTTGCTGTTCTCAGACATATATCTAACGGTCTCCCATCGACACGAAATCCCGCTCGGTGTAACCGGTGTACAGCTGGCGCGGACGGCCGATTTTGGTCGTCGGGTCGGAGTGCATCTCGCGCCAGTGGGCGATCCAACCGGGCAGACGGCCCAGCGCGAACAGCACGGTGAACATGCGCGTGGGGAAACCCATCGCGCGGTAGATGACGCCGGTGTAGAAATCGACGTTCGGGTACAGCTTGCGCTCGATGAAGTAGTCGTCGCTCAGCGCGACCTCTTCGAGCCCCTTCGCGATGTCGAGGAGTTCGTCCTCGACACCGAGCGAGGTGAGGATCTGATCGGCGGTCTTGCGTACGATCGCTGCGCGCGGATCGTAGTTCTTGTAGACGCGGTGGCCGAAGCCCATGAGCTTGACCCCGTCTTCTTTGTTCTTCACCTTGTCCATGAAGGCCTTGGTGTCACCGCCGGATGCGCGGATCTCGTCGAGCATCTCCAAGACGGCCTGGTTGGCTCCGCCGTGCAGCGGGCCCCAGAGCGCGTTGATGCCGCCCGAGATGGACGTGAACAGGTTGGCCTGCGAGGAGCCGACGAGTCGGACCGTCGACGTCGAGCAGTTCTGCTCGTGGTCGGCGTGCAGGATGAACAGCATGTCGAGAGCCTTGGCGACCTCGGGGTTCACCTCGTACGGCTCGGCCGGGAAGCCGAACGTCATGCGCAGGAAGTTCTCGACCAGGCTCAGCGAGTTGTCCGGGTACAGGAAGGGCTGTCCCTGCGACTTCTTGTACGCGTAGGCGGCGATGGTCGGCAGCTTCGCGAGGAGGCGGATGGTGGCGAGCTCCACCTGCTCGGGATCCTTCGGATCCAGCGAGTCCTGGTAGTAGGCGCTCAGCGCGTTGACGGCGCTCGAGACCACCGGCATGGGGTGCGCGTTGCGGGGGAAGCCGTCGAAGAACCGCTTGAGGTCCTCGTGCAGCAGCGTGTGGCGCTGGATGCGGGTGGTGAAGTTCTCCAGCTCCGACGGAGTCGGCAGCTCACCGTAGATCAACAGGTAGCTGACCTCGATGAAGGTGGACTTCTCCGCGAGCTGGTCGATGGGGATACCACGGTAACGCAGGATGCCTGCTTCACCGTCGATGTAGGTGATCGACGACTTCGTCGAGGCGGTGTTCACGAAACCGCCGTCGAACGTGGTCAGACCGGTCGTCGACAGGAATGAACCGAGTGCGACCGAGTCGCTGCCCTCCGAAGCCTTAAGAATAGGGAGATCGATCTTTCCACCGGGGTAGGTGAAAGTACCGGTCTGCTGTTCGGCGGCGCCATTCTCCACGGACACGCAAGCCCCTTAGCTATCGCGGGTGAGCAGTTGTTGGGTTACAACCTAGTCGTCCTTCGACCAGGCCGCCCAACGAGGGTGCCCCGGGATTACCAGGGGCCTTCTCACAGGACGGCCTACGACTTTTCTCGTCGCCCGCTAAGCCTACTCATATCCCGATACCGTGACGTCATGCGCGAGTACCCGGCGGGAGACGACGCACTCCTCCTCGACTTCAGCGGACAGCCCTCACCCGGTCGCGCGGCGGCCCGTGCCGCCGCGGCGTTGCGGGCCGCGACGTCCGACGGACGACTGGTGGTCGCCGACGTCGTCGCAGGTGCGGAAACTGTTCTAGTAGAGGCACTTCCAGGCATCGGAGTGAACGAGTTGGGGGTGCGTCGAGTGGTCCACGACCTGGCTGCCGACACCACACCGGACGTTGCAGCAGCTGCCGCCGATCACCTCGTCGTGGACACCGTGTACGACGGACCCGATCTCGACGCTGCGGCATCGATGGCGCGATGCTCGCCGGACGAGCTGATCCGCGCCCATACGGCAGTGCTCTGGCGAGTCCAGTTCATGGGGTTCGCACCCGGATTCGGCTACCTGACACCCGACGACTCGAGTGACAAATCTGACATCGATCTACTCTCCGAGATCGGGCGACGCGACCAGTCCCGGCCCGCCGTCCCATCGGGATCGGTGGCCGTTGCCGCGGGCTACAGCGCTGTCTATCCGCGCGAGAGCCCCGGAGGATGGCACCTCCTCGGGCGGACGAGTCGCCGCATGTGGGATTCCACCGCGGTCCCGCCCGCAGCGCTCGCGGCCGGTTCGACGGTCCGGTTCGAGCGGACAGACCGATGACGGGCCCGCACACCTGGTTCGTGGTCGCCTCGACGGGCCCGTTGGCGACGACACAGGACCTCGGCAGACCGGGGCACGCCCACCTCGGCGTTCCGCGGTCGGGGGCCGCGGATCTCGAGTCGTTCGCGCTCGCGAACCGTCTGGTCGGCAATCTCGAGGACGCCGCGTGCATCGAGGTGACGCTCGGCGGATTCTCGGCTCGCGTCCACGGGACCGCTCTCGTCGCAGTCACCGGACCAACGACGGTGGTCCGCGTCGACGGTCACGAGGTGGGGAGCCATTCGGCGATCCCGCTCAAGAACGGCCAGACGCTGTCGGTGACGGCACCACGTCGCGGGTGCCGCAACTATGTCGCCGTCCGCGGCGGGTTCGACGTCGCCACGGAACTCGACTCCCGATCGACAGACACCTTGTCCGGGCTCGGCCCTGCCGCGTTGTCGGTCGGTGACGAACTGCCCGTCGGACGATTGTCGGGCTCGTGGCCCGCGGTGATGCTCGCCCCGCCTGCGCCGTGTCCGGCGTCGCCCGCGGTCTCGTTGACGCTGCGCTTCGGTCCGCGCGACGACCGCCTCGTCACGCCGCGCACGCTGACCGACGGCGTCTGGGTGGTGAACCCGGCGAGCAACCGGATCGGCGTGCGTCTGGACCGGCCGACCGACAGCACCGTACCGGCGCTCACACACCGCGATCTGCCCGAACTGGCCTCCGAAGGCGTTCCGCTCGGCGGCGTGCAGATCCCGCCGAGCGGCCAGCCCGTCCTGTTCCTCGCCGACCACCCGGTGACCGGCGGATATCCGGTGGTCGCCGTCGTGACCCCGACATCGTTGCCTCATGCAGCGCAGTTGGTCGCCGGCGATCGCGTCCGCTTCTCCCTCGGCTGAGCGCGCCTTCCCCGCAGCCGGTCGAGCGAAGTCGAGCCCCCCTCCGCCGGTCGAGCGAAGTCGAGACCCTCCCTCCGCCGGTCGAGCGAAGTCGAGACCCTCCTTCCGCAGCTGGTCGAGCGAAGTCGAGACCCTCCGCAGCCGGTCGAGCGAAGTCGAGACCCTCCCTCCGCCGGTCGAGCGAAGTCGAGACCCTCCTTCCGCAGCTGGTCGAGATCTCGACTCCGCTCGATCAACTGGGGTCACTCCGCTCGATCAACTGGGGTCACTCCGCTCGATCAACTGGGGTCGCTCCTCTCGATCAACCGGGGCCCTCCTCTCGATCAACTGGGGTCGCTCCGCTCGATCAGCCGGAGCCCTCCTCTCGATCAACTGGGGTCGCTCCTCTCGATCAGCCGGGGGTCACTCCGCTCGATCAACCGGGGCCCTCCTCTCGATCAACTGGGGTCGCTCCGCTCGATCAGCGGCTGGAGATCGACGACCCATTGCTTTCCGGTTGAGACGTATCTAGAGTTTCGTCTCATGACGGATCTGCTGCGCGACAATGCGACTGCGGCCGAGGCGACGACGCTGCCGCCACTCGGCCCCGACTCGGTGACGTGGCGCTACTTCGGCGATTGGCGCGGCATGCTCATGGGGCTGTGGTCGGGGTCGATGCAGAATATGCACCCGAAGTTGGCCGCGGGCGTGTGGGACCACTCCGACTTCTTCGGCGAGCGATGGGAACGCCTGCTGCGATCGCTGTATCCGATCTCGGGTGTCGTCTTCGATCAGACGCCGGAGACCGGCCAGCAGGTCCGCGACTACCACCTGACGATCAAAGGCACGATGGACGACGGTCGGCGCTACCACGCGCTGGACCCCGACGTCTTCTACTGGGCGCACGCCACCTTCTGGTTCGGCAACATCCGGTGCGCCGAAGCGTTCGGGCCGCCGATCTCCGAGGCCGACAAGCGGGCCTTGTTCGAGGAGTCGAAGAACTGGTACGCGGCCTACGGGATCAGCATGCGGCCGTGCCCGGACACCTACGAGGAGTTCCTGGACTACTGGGACCATATGTGTCGCCGAGTACTCCGCGACCACGATGCGGTGCGCACCGTCCTGGACATCACGTCCCTGCCCGTCCCTCCGTGGGCACGGCCGTGGTTGCCGAATTGGGTGTGGAAGCGGCAGGTCACGGTGGTGCAGCGCCTGTTCATGTGGATCACGACGGGCCTCTACGACGGACCGATCCGCGAAATGATGGGCCTGACCTGGACCGACAGCGATGAGCGACGTTTCCGACTGGTCGGGACTGCAGTGAACGCGACGATGAACCTGCTCCCCTCCCGCTATCGCCGCCATCCGCGTGCACGCGACGCCGACGATCGAGCGTCGGGCCGTGTATCGCCGGACGCTCCCCTGCTCGAGACGCCGACCCGCAATCTGCCGTCCGGCGCCGAACGCGACAACCCGATCCACTACTGCCCCGTCCACGCGGGACGTCGCGCCAACCTGCCGTGGCAGTCCGATGAAGTGAACGACTGACCTATCCCCGCCACCTCAGGGGCTAAACACCCTTTTCCCTGAGCGATATTCGGTAGCGCCAGAAGGCGGGGACGGCGAGCGCCGCGAGCACCGTCCCGATCACCGTGAGCATGCCGCCGCCCGCGACCGTGACCGCTGTGCCCGCGACGGCTGCGGCCCCGCCGTGCGCGACGTCGGCGATGCGCGGACCACCCGCGACGATGACGATGAAGACGCCCTGGAGTCGGCCGCGGACGTCGTCGCTGGCCGCGGACTGCAGCATGGTCTGGCGGAAG
>NZ_JBQEDL010000045.1:0-22990 GCF_052106715.1 Gordonia sp. (in: high G+C Gram-positive bacteria) | reverse complement strand
CGTACAACTGGCCGGAGAACCGGATCGCCGACCACCGCATCGGTTACAAGGCCAACAACCTCGACGCCGTGTTGAACGGTGAGATGGAGGCTCTGATCGGCGCTCTCGTCGACGCCGACAAGCAGGCACGCCTACAGCAGTGAGGACCGCCGACACGTTGCGGCGCGAGGGCGCCCGGATTCTTGGAGAGGCCGGAGTCGACTCGGCTGATCATGATGCGGCAGAACTCCTCGCGCATGTGCTCGACGTCGAACGCGGGCGGCTCCTTCTCGTCGACGACGTCAGCGACATCGACACCGCGCGCTTTTACGCCGTGCTGAGACGCCGCGAGGCTCGGGAACCGTTGCAGCACATCACCGGTCGCGCATGGTTTGACGGACACGAGTTCGCGGTCGGGCCCGGCGTGTTCGTGCCGCGTCCGGAGACCGAGCTGATCGCGGAATGGGTCTCGGCGACCGCCTGCGGCGCCGTTCGCGTCGCCGACCTGTGCTCGGGGAGCGGGGCTCTCGCGGTCGCGATCGCGCGTCGCCTGCCAGCCGCCGAGGTGACGGCCGTGGAGAAGTCGGAGGCCGCGCTGACCTATTTGCGTCGCAACGCGCTTCACCGTGGTGTTCGCGTGGTGCCGGGCGACGTCACCGACCCGGCGTCAATGGTGCAGGCCCTGGGCACATGCGATGTGATCGTCGCGAACCCGCCGTATGTGCCGGCTGGGTCGGAGGTGTCCGCCGAAGTGCGCCAGGACCCCGCCGAAGCCGTGTTCTCCGGCGACACAGGCATGGATGTGATCGAGGCGATGATTCCGATCGTCGCCGACGTACTGGCGCCCGGCGGACGTTTCGCGGTGGAGCACGATGACGAGACCGCGGCCGCGGTGGTCGACGCACTGACCGCAGACGGACGGTTCCATACTGTCGTCGCGCACACCGATCTCGCCGACCGTCCCCGATTCGTGACGGCTGTCCGATCCGGCGGCGACGTCGGAGCCGCCGCCGACCCCGACCGTGCAAGGATGGAACAGTGAGCGTCGTCTTCGATTGCAGTGATCCCGCCGCCCGTTCCGCAGGCCGCAACGCCGCCATCGGCGCGGCCCGTGGCGGACGTCTCGTCGTGCTCCCGACCGACACCGTGTACGGCATCGGCTGCGACGCGTTCGACAGCGAAGCCGTCGCGTCATTGCTCGAAGCCAAAGGTCGTGGCCGCGACATGCCGGTGCCCGTCGTCGTCGGTTCGTGGCACACGATCGACGGTCTCGTCCGGTCGGTCTCGGTCGAGGCACGTGAGTTGACTCAGGCCTTCTGGCCGGGTGGTCTGAGCATCGTCGTCGAGCAGGCCCCGTCGTTGGCGTGGGACCTCGGCGATGCAGCGGGCACTGTGATGCTTCGCATGCCGCTGCACCCGGTTGCCATCGAGGTCTTGCGCGAGGTGGGACCGATGGCGTTGTCGAGTGCCAACGTGTCCGGTCGTCCGCCCGCGACCACCGCCGCTCAGGCCCAGGAGCAATTGGGCGACCGCGTGTCGGTATACCTCGATGGCGGCCCCGCAGCGAAAGCCGTTCCGTCGACGATCGTCGACCTGTCGGGCGACGTACCGCGCATCCTGCGTGAAGGTGCGATCACTGCTGCCGAGATCGGTGACGTCCTCGACATGGACCCCACGGACCTGGTGGCGCAGCAGTGACGGGGCCGCTCGACGCGGTCGACCCGCAGATCAGCGCCCTGATCGGGCGGGAGTCACGACGCCGTGAGCAGACTCTGCAGCTGCTGGCGGCGGAGACGATGGCCTCGCCTGCCGTACGGGCGGCCGTCGGCTCGCCGTTGGCCGACAAGTACGCCGAAGGCTATCCGGGACACCGGTACCACGGCGGTTCCGAAGTGGTCGACGAGGTGGAGCGGCTGGCCGTGAAGCGGGCGCACACGCTGTTCGGCGCGGACTATGTGAACGTGCAACCGCTGTCGTGGGCGCTCGCCAACTTCGCTGTGTATGCGGCGTTCGCCCAGCCGGGCGATCAAGTGCTGTCGTTGAGCCTGCGCCACGGTGGACACCAGTCCCACGGATCACGTGCCAACTGGTCTGGTCGGTGGTTCAGCGTCGTCAACTACGAGGTACGACGCGACACCGAACAGATCGACTACGACCGGGTGCGTGATCTGGCATTGGTCCATCGTCCGAGAATCCTCGTCGCAGGCGGCACTGCATACGCGCGAAGCTGGGACTTCGCGGCGATGCGGACGATCGCCGACGAGGCCGGCTGCGTTCTGTGGGTGGACGGCGCCCATCTGATCGGCCTGGCGGCCGGCGGCGTTCTCGAGTCGCCGGTCCCATACGCCGATGTCGTGTCGGTCGCGACGAACAAGGTGATGCGTGGCCCTCGCGGCGGACTCCTGTTGGCGCGCGCCGAGCACGCTGAATCGCTCGCCAGGGCCGTGTACCCGTTCCTTCAGGGGGCGCCCGCCATGCATTCGATCGCTGCCAAAGCCGTGGCATTCGCCGAGTCGGACACCGAGAGGTACCGCCGATACACGCGGAACGTCGCCGACACCGCGACCGCGATGGCGTCAGGCTTCGCCGAGGCGGGGTTACACGTGGTGGGCGGCGGCACCGACACCCACATCGGGATCGTCGATGTCAGCCCGCTCGGCGTGACCGGTCGCGAAGCTGCCCGCCGGTTGGCCGCTTCGGGGATCGTCGTCGACAAGGCGATCACCCCGTTCGATCCGGCACCGGTGTCCGAAGGCTCCGCGATCCGGTTCGGCACGGCGGCCGCGACCGCGGGCGGTGTCCTGCCTGCAGAGGCGCCGCACATCGTCGATCTCATGATTCAGGCGATGTCGACCACGGACGGGCGACGCCATTTCGGGATCGCCGAGTCCGTCGCGCGACTGGGAGGAGCCGAGTGATCTCACTCGCCCTCGACGTCGGAGATGGGGGAGCGGGTGTGCCCCTCCGCGAGTTGGCACTCGTCGGCTTGACCGCAGCCGGTGTCACCTATCTCATCACCTCGCTCGTGCGGGTGTTCGCCGTGAAGTCCGGCGCCGTCGCGATTCCGCGCGAGCGCGACGTCCACGTGATCCCGACGCCCCGGCTGGGCGGTGTCGGCATGTTCATCGGCGTCGTGTGCGCGATCGGCCTCGCCGCTCAGCTTCCCGCGCTGAACCGGGGCTTCGCGTACACCAACGACATGCTCGCCGTGTTGACTGCCGGACTTGTCATCGTCCTCGTCGGCATCATTGACGACCGGTGGGGACTCGACGCCCTCACCAAATTCGTCGGACAGCTGACCGCAGCAGGCGTTCTGGTGATCATGGGCGTGTCCTGGTACCTGCTGTACGTACCGTTCGGCGACATCGGGACCGTTGTACTCGACCCACTGCAGGCCGGTCTGCTGACCGTCGCGATCACGGTGACCACGATCAATGCGATGAACTTCGTCGACGGTCTCGATGGCCTCGCCGCGGGCCTGGGTCTGATCGCGGCCGCGGCCATCTGCCTGTTCTCGCTCGGTCTGCTCGTCGATCAGGGCGGTGACGTCAGCTACTACCCGCCCGCGTTGATCACGGCAGCCCTCGCCGGAGCCTGCCTGGGTTTCCTGCCCCACAACTTCTCGCCCGCCCGCATCTTCATGGGCGACTCGGGCGCCATGCTCATCGGCCTGATGCTCGCGGCCGCGTCGACGAGTGCCTCGGGTCGTGTCGCTCGGAGCGCCTATGGACCGGCAGACATGTTTACGCTGCTCTCGCCGCTGATCCTGGTGGCCGCCGTGATGTTCATCCCGATGCTCGACATGGTCATGGCGGTGATCCGACGGACCCGTGCGGGAGTCGGCTTCTACACACCCGACAAGATGCATCTGCACCACCGGCTCCTGGAGATCGGCCACACGCAGCGCCGCGTCGCGATGGTCATCTACCTCTGGGTCGGACTCCTTGCCTTCGCTGTCGCGTCGTCGACGTTGGTGTCACCTGCCGTCGTGATGCCGATCTTCTGCGCAGGCGTCGTCCTCGCCCTCATCGCAACGTTCGCGCCGCGTCTTCGACGCCGGTTCGTCTCGCGGTAGATGGCCGACGTCCCAACGGACGTTTCGCCCAGTACGCGGTGGGGACGCTAGCCTTATCGCGTGTCTACGAACGATGAGAGCCAGGCCGCCGATGCCCCCCAGCGCAAGCCCCAATGGGAGGAGAGCCCGTCGGCGCCGTTGATCAACGGACTGAAGTACGGCACGTGCGGCCTGGGAATCCTCATCGTCGTGGGTCTGCTCGTCTGGTGGCCGTTCAAGGGGATGCCGGGGCTGTGGGGTGCCCTGATCGGCGCGGCGATCGGCGGCAGCTTCATCTTGATCACCGTCATAGCCATTCTGTTGACGTCCAAGGCATCGCCGAGCGCGGTGATGGCGGCGCTGATGGGTTCGTACCTCGTGAAGGTCGTCATCGTCATCGGGGTGACGGCGACCATCAAGAACATGGACTTCTACAACAAGCCCGCTCTCGTGTCCGTACTGATAGGCGCGATCGTCCTAGTGCTCGGCGGTGAGTTGTGGGGTGTGATGAGTACCCGCACGACATACGTGGATCCCGACGAGACAACCGGACAGTAAATGTGAGCATGCTCACTCGAAGTGTTCTGACCAGCTACTACAGCCGATAGTAGGTCTGGGCGCGGCGAGTCGGCCCTAACCCGGATTCGCAGGCACCGCCATCAACTTGCTACTGTGCTGGCTGCAGGCTGAATCACGTGACGTGCGCCGATGGTTGATGTCACCCACAGTCCAATGACAGTAGGACCCCCGCAGATCGCGAGATCGGTGGGCCCATGAACGGGAGAGAACGCTGAGCGCCATCCTCGCTGCTGGAGAAGAGTTTCACGCGCCGTCATTGTGGGATTTCTATCCCGTAATGCTGTTCGGTGGTGAGCAGCCCAACCCGGAGTGGTGGGGCATGGACCGCCTCATGGTCATTCGCGTGGCCGTGTCGGTGCTGGTTGCCGTTGGCTTCTTCTTCGCGCTGCGCAGCCCGAAACTGGTTCCGACCGGCGCGCAGAACGTAGCCGAGAGCATGCTCGACTTCGTCCGCGTGCAGATCGCCGAGGAGATCCTCGGCAAGAATCTCGGACGCAAGTTCCTCCCGATCATCGCTGCGATCTTCTTCGCCACGATCTTCCTCAACCTGACGTCGATCGTGCCGTTCTTGAACATCTCCACCAACGCGCGCATCGGTATGCCGCTCGTGATGGCCGCCGTCGCCTACATCAGCTATTGCTGGGTCGGCATCTCGCGGTTCGGCTTCTTCGGATTCATCAAGTCGTCGATCGTGCTGCCGGGCGTGCCGCTGCCGATCCACTTCCTGCTGGTCCCGATCGAGTTCATCTCGACGTTCCTGCTGCGCCCGTTCACGCTGACCGTCCGTCTTCTGGCGAACATGCTGTCCGGACACATCATGCTCGTGCTGTTCTTCTCGGCGACGCAGTTCTTCTTCATCACCAAGAGTGGCATCTGGGTCATCGCCGGGCTCGGCGGCATCATCGCCGGAGTCGGGTTCACGTTGTTCGAGCTCCTGGTGATCGCCCTGCAGGCATACGTCTTCGCCCTACTCACCGCCGTTTACATCGAGCAGGCGTACCACGCCGACGCGCATTGATCTGACCCTACTGAACTGACTGAATACGATATCGGTTCGGAGACATGACCGGACCGACACAAACTGACTCACTCGCCCGACCGGGCGGGGAGCCACCACGAAAGGGAATCGCAAGATGAGCATCCTCGCCCAGACTCTCGCGGCAGACTCGGAGATCACCGGTAAGGGCTTCGGCGCGATCGGCTACGGTCTCGCAGCCATCGGCCCCGGTATCGGTGTCGGCATCGTGGCCGGCAAGGCTATCGAGGGTATGGCCCGCCAGCCTGAGATGTCCGGTCAGATCCGCACCACCATGTTCCTGGGTATCGCACTCTCCGAGGCACTGGCGCTGATCGGTATCGTCGCCGGCTTCATCCTCTGATCTAGGACGACACCACATGATCAACGAACTGATGATTCTGGCGGAAGCAACGCCAGAAGAGGGCGGCGATCACCAGCCGCCGAATCCGCTGCTCCCGCAGTGGTACGACATCACGTGGTCGCTGGTCGCCTTCGCCGTCGTTCTGTTCGTCTTCTGGAAGTTCGTGATTCCGAAGTACAAGCAGGTCCTCGAAGAGCGTCGCGAGACCATCGAGGGCGGCATCGAGCGGGCAGAGGCTGCGCAAGCCGAAGCCGCTGAGTCGCTGAAGGCCTACCGTGAGCAGCTCGCAGGTGCTCGCGAAGAGGCTGCCGGTATCCGTGAAGAGGCTCGCACGCAGGGCACTCAGATCATCGCGGACATGAAGGCCCAGGCAACCACCGAGAGCGACCGGATCATCGCCAACGGAAACACCCAGCTCGACGCTCAACGTCAGCAGGTCGTCTCCGAGCTGCGCGGCGACCTCGGCAAGATGTCCGTCGACCTGGCCGAGAAGCTGGTCGGTACCTCACTGTCGGACGAGGCTAAGCAGGCCGGAACCGTCGACCGGTTCCTCGCCGAGCTCGACGCCGAGACCGCCAAGTAATCCAGGGCAGCAGGAACCGATGGTGTGGGACGGCGAGCGGGCAGGAACTGCCCCTCGCGCCCACTGCCTGACGACTCCGCCGGAAGAAGGAATGCACAAAGATGTACGCAGCGTCTAGCCGTGAAGCCCTCGAGGGGGCTCGCATTGAGCTGGAGACCGCCCTGCGCGGTTCGTCCGCGCCGAGCACCGATGCGGTGACTGTCGGCGATGAACTGCTCTCGGTGGCAGCCACCGTGAATGACAACCGCCCGCTGCGCATCGCGCTTGCCGACACGGCGACCTCAGCGGACTCGCGTGCCAAAGTCTCCGACACTGTCCTGTCCGGCAAGGTTTCGGACACCACTCGTCGTGTGGTCGCCTCGGCGGCCGCCCGCGACTGGTCGAACGAGGCCGACCTCGTGAACGGTCTGCAGTCCCTCGGGTGCGAGGCACTGCTGTTCGCGGCAAAGGAATCCGACCGTATCGACACGGTGGAGGAGGAGTTGTTCCGACTCTCCCGCGTCGTCAAGGGAGACGGAGCGCTCGAACAAGCGCTCTCCGACCGCACCCGCAGCGCCGCCGATCGCTTCGGCCTGCTGCGCAAGCTGATCGACGGCAAGGTCACCGACGTCACGAGCAAGCTCGCCGAGTTCGCGGTCAGCCGTACTGACGAGGCCCCCGGAGACTCGATCGACGAGCTCTCGCAGCTCGCCGCGGCGAGTAACGGACGTAAGGTCGCATACGTGACCAGCGCCGGTGAACTCTCCGCGGACCAGCGCACTGCGCTGGCCGCGAAGCTGGCCACCGTGTACGCCGCGCCAGTCACCCTGCACGTCAACATCGATCCGGCACTCCTCGGAGGCGTCGTCGTCCGTGTGGGCGACGAGCGTATCGACGGAAGCCTGTCCGGCAAGATCGCAACGCTGCGACGCGGCTTGCGGTGACCAAGTAACACCGATTCCCACAGACCACTTTTAGATAGCCAGGAAGAGCAGGAACATGGCGGAGTTGACCATCTCCTCCGATGAAATTCGGAGCGCGATCGCAAGTTACACCCAGGAAGTGGACGGCAAGGCCACCCGCGAAGAGGTCGGTACTGTCGCCGACACGGGTGACGGCATCGCCCACGTGACCGGTCTGCCCGGCGCGATGGCCAACGAGCTCCTCGAGTTCGAGGGCGGCATCCGCGGCGTGGCACTGAACCTCGACCTGGACGAGGTCGGCGCCGTCATCCTCGGTGACGCGCAGCACATCGAAGAGGGCCAGGAAGTCAAGCGCACCGGCAACGTGCTGTCGGTGCCGGTCGGCGACAAGTTCCTCGGCCGCGTCATCGACCCGCTCGGCGCCCCGATCGACGGCCTCGGCACCATCGAGTCCGAGAGCGACCGCGTTCTCGAACTTCAGGCAGCCAGCGTCCTCGAGCGTCAGCCCGTCGAGGAGTCACTCGCCACTGGCATCAAGGCTGTCGACGCCATGACCGCCATTGGTCGCGGACAGCGTCAGCTGATCATCGGCGACCGCAAGACCGGCAAGACCGCGGTCTGCATCGACGCGATCTTGAACCAGAAGGACAACTGGGCGACCGGCGACCCGGACAAGCAGGTCCGCTGCATCTACGTCGCAGTCGGCCAAAAGGGATCGACCATCGCGGGCGTTAAGACCGCCCTCGAAGAGGCTGGCGCGATGGAGTACACCACCATCGTCGCCGCCCCCGCGTCCGACTCGGCCGGCTTCAAGTGGCTCGCTCCGTACACCGGCTCGGCCCTCGGCCAGCACTGGATGTATCAGGGCAAGCACGTCCTCATCGTGTTCGACGACCTGTCGAAGCAGGCTGAGGCCTACCGCGCTATCTCGCTGCTGCTGCGTCGCCCGCCGGGCCGCGAGGCCTACCCGGGTGACGTCTTCTACCTGCACTCGCGTCTCCTGGAGCGCTGCGCCAAGCTCTCCGACGAGCTCGGCGCCGGCTCGATGACCGGCCTGCCGATCATCGAGACCAAGGCCAACGACGTGTCGGCGTTCATCCCGACCAACGTCATCTCGATCACCGACGGCCAGGTCTTCCTCGAGTCGGACCTGTTCAACAAGGGTGTTCGCCCTGCGATCAACGTCGGTATCTCCGTCTCTCGTGTCGGTGGCGCCGCCCAGACCAAGGGTCTGAAGGATGTCTCCGGTTCGCTGCGTCTGGAACTCGCACAGTTCCGCGAGCTCGAGGCATTCTCGGCGTTCGCCTCCGACCTGGACGCCGCGTCGAAGGCACAGCTCGAGCGTGGAGCCCGCTGGGTCGAGCTTCTCAAGCAGGACCAGTACAGCCCGGTGGCCGTCGAGGACCAGATCGTCTCGCTCTATCTCTGCGGTGAGGGCTACATGGACTCGGTTCCGGTCGCGGACATCCGCCGCTTCGAGTCAGAGCTGCTCGGCGACCTGCACCACACGGCGTCGGGCGTGTACAGCAACATCGCGGGCGGTAAGAAGCTGACGGCCGACGACAAGGCCGCACTCGCGACGGCGACGGACAACTTCAAGGCAGGCTTCATCGCGGCCGACGGATCGCGAGTAGTCGAGGTCGACGCAGACCCGCTTGCCGCCGAAGACGTCGAGTCCGAGACGATCCGAGTTACGAAGAAGACGAAGTAACCATGGCCACCATTCGGGAGCTGCGCTCGCGGATCAGGTCGATTCAGTCGACCAAGAAGATCACCAAGGCGCAGGAGTTGATCGCAACATCGCGTATCACCAAGGCGCAGGCGCGAGTGGCAGCCGCTCGCCCCTACTCCGAGGAGATCACGCGGGTCGTCACCACCCTGGCGAGCGCGAGCTCGACGCTCGACAGTCCGTTACTCACGGCTCGCGACGAGCCCAAGCGTGCGGCTGTCCTGGTTGTCACCAGTGACAGCGGACAGTGTGGCGGCTACAACTCGAACGTCCTCAAAGAGACCGAAGAGCTCCTGTCGCTGCTTCGCAGCGAGGGCAAGGAGCCGGTGGTGTACGTGATGGGTCGCAAGGGCATCGGGTACTACACCTTCCGTGAGCGTCCGATCGTCGCGAGCTGGTCGGGTTTCTCTCAGCAGCCTGCGTTCGCCGACAGCTCCGAGGCCGTCCGCCATCTGGTCGAGGCGTTTCTCGCCGGCTCGGGTGAGCAGTGCCCGTTGCCAGGCGAAGGCTCCGGCCAGGTCGAGGGCTTCGACGAGTTGCACATCGTGTACACCCGTTTCGTTTCGATGCTCACGCAGAAGCCGGTCGTCCGTCGCATGGCGCCGATCGATATCGAGTTCGAGATGGAGCACCTCGAGATCGGCGAGGACTTCCTGACCGACGGTGCCGACAAGATCAGCGCCGAGGTCGAATTCGAGCCGGAAGCCGACGAACTGCTCGACGCACTGCTTCCCAAATACGTTGCGTCTCGCATCTTCGCTGCACTGCTCGACTCGGCAGCGTCGGAGAGCGCGGCACGTCGCACCGCGATGAAGGCGGCCACCGACAATGCGAACGAGCTCGAGAGGACGCTTTCGCGGCAGGCGAACGCGGCGCGCCAGGCTCAGATCACCCAGGAAATCAGCGAAATCGTCGGCGGCGTCGAGGCGCTGGCGAACTGATCGCGACAAGACAACCGAGGAAAGTGAAGTAACCAATGACTGCAGCAGTCACCGACTCGTCCGCGGGCGCCGCTTCGGCGACCGCCGGTCGTGTCGCCCGGGTGATCGGCCCCGTCGTCGACGTTGAGTTCCCCCGTGGCGCAATCCCCAACCTGTACAACGCCCTGCACGCGGAGATCACCTTGGCGGCGGTGGCCAAGACGCTGACGCTCGAGGTCGCACAGCACCTCGGCGACAACGTGGTGCGCACCGTCTCGATGCAGCCGACCGACGGCCTGGTCCGCGGTGCGGCAGTCGTCGACACCGGTAGCCCCATCTCGGTCCCCGTCGGCGACGTCGTCAAGGGGCACGTCTTCAACGCGCTGGGCGACTGCCTGGACGCGCCGGGCACCGGCCGTGACGGCGAGCAGTGGGGCATCCACCGCAAGCCGCCGGCGTTCGACCAGCTCGAGGGCAAGACGGAGATCCTCGAGACCGGTATCAAGGTCATCGACCTTCTGACCCCGTACGTCAAGGGCGGAAAGATCGGTCTGTTCGGTGGTGCCGGTGTCGGCAAGACCGTCCTGATCCAGGAGATGATCACCCGTATCGCTCGCGAGTTCTCCGGCACCTCGGTGTTCGCAGGCGTCGGCGAGCGTACTCGTGAGGGCACCGACCTCCACCTCGAGATGGAGGAGATGGGCGTTCTGCAGGACACCGCGTTGGTGTTCGGTCAGATGGACGAGCCGCCCGGGACGCGTATGCGCGTCGCCCTCTCGGCCCTCACCATGGCCGAGTACTTCCGCGACGTGCAGCACCAGGACGTGCTGCTCTTCATCGACAACATCTTCCGTTTCACGCAGGCGGGCTCGGAGGTCTCCACCCTCCTCGGTCGTATGCCGTCGGCCGTCGGCTACCAGCCGACCCTCGCGGACGAGATGGGTGAGCTCCAGGAGCGCATCACGTCGACCAAGGGCCGCTCGATCACCTCGCTGCAGGCGATCTACGTCCCCGCTGACGACTACACCGACCCCGCGCCCGCAACGACGTTCGCTCACTTGGACGCGACCACAGAGCTTTCGCGCCCGATCTCTCAGCTGGGCATCTACCCGGCCGTGGATCCGCTGACCTCGACCTCCCGCATCCTCGAGGCGTCGATCGTCGGCGACGAGCACTTCCGTGTCGCCAACGAGGTCAAGCAGATCCTGCAGAAGTACAAGGAACTGCAGGACATCATCGCGATCCTCGGTATGGACGAGCTCTCCGAGGAGGACAAGGTCACCGTGCAACGTGCACGTCGCCTGCAGAAGTTCCTCGGCCAGAACTTCCTCGTCGCCGAGAAGTTCACCAACCAGGTCGGTTCGGTCGTGTCCCTCAAGGACACCATCGAGGCCTTCGACCGCGTGTGCAAGGGCGAGTTCGATCACCTGCCGGAGCAGGCGTTCAACAGCTGCGGTGGACTCGACGACGTCGAGGCCGCTGCCAAGAAGATCGCCGGAAAGTAGTCCGCGCACATGGCTGACAAGACTTTCCGACTCGATGTGGTGGCACCCGACGCCGCGCTCTACTCCGGAGACGTGACGCTCATGGTGGCTCAGACCACGGTCGGTCAGATCGGCATCATGGCCACCCACGAGCCGATGCTCGGCGAACTGGCACCGGGCGGCTGCGTGGTCCTGACCGACGCGGACGGCACGCGCAAGGCGATGGCCGTACAAGGCGGTTTCCTGTCGGTCACGGCAGACACGGTGACCGTCCTCGCGGAGGCCGCGCAGTTCTCCGAGGACATCGACGTAGCCGCCGAACAAGCCGTTCTCGAATCGGCCGACGAAGGCAGCGAAGAGTTCCTCCGCGCGAAGTCGCGGGTGCGCGCCGTCGAAGCTGTGAGCTGACGCGGACGTTAGAAGTAAACATGTGAACGAGCGAACAGCCGTCCTGCACTGCAGGACGGCTGTTCGCGTAGTTTCGAGAGCGACGGTGAGGAGGTCGACCTGATGCCGATTTGGGCGTGGTGTCTGAGTGCTGTGGTACTTATCGGGTTGATCGCTGCCGGATTGCTGGTCTACCGCCTGCGTCTTGTGCGTCTGGCCGGGACCCCGGTGCTGTTGCGCCCGCTGCCCGCGGATGCGGACGAGGGGTGGCGCCACGGGGCGATCCACTACACCGATGACGCGATCCTGTACTTCCGGTTGTCATCGTTCAGGCTGGGGCCGTCGGTGAGTCTGTCTCGTCGGCGTATCGAAGTGTCCGGACGACGAGGCCCGGTCGGCACCGAGTCGGAGATCATGGATGCCGATATGGTGGTCGCCGAGATCACGGTAGGACGACGAGGTCAGGAGCCGGCGTACGAGCTTGCGATCGCACCAGCGGCGATGACCGCCTTTCAATCGTGGCTCGAGGCCCGCGCCCCGCGCCGCGCGCGACGTAGGCCCGCGGCGTAGGGGACTGCTACTCAGCGACGGCGATCCCCGCCGGGAACCCACTTCACGTCGGAGATGCCTGCACGCACGTTCGCGACGCGGCCGAGGATGAAGAGCAGATCCGATAGCCGGTTGAGATATTTCGCCGGGAGGACGCTCGTGTCGTCCGGATGCGCGTCGATTGCCGCCCAGGCGGCTCGTTCGGCTCGGCGCACCACCACCCGAGCCTGATGGAGGTAGGCCGAGAGGGGAGTGCCGCCCGGGAGAATGAACGAGTCGAGTGGTTGAAGTTCCTCGCCGAATTGGTCGCACCAGTCTTCGAGCGCGTCGATGTAGGCGGCTTCGATGCGCAGCGGCGGATAAGCGGGTTCGGCGACGACCGGGGTCGACAGGTCGGCTCCAGCGTCGAACAGATCGTTCTGCACGGTGGTCAGGACCGTAGCGATATCGTCTGGGACGTCGCCGGCGACGGTGAGGGCCAGGCCAACGATCGTATTGGCCTCGTCGCAGTCGGCGTATGCGACGACCCGCAGGTCGTTCTTGGCGACGCGTGAGAAGTCGGAGAGTCCGGTGCTGCCGTCATCGCCGGTCCGTGTGTAGATGCGTGTGAGGTGTACAGCCATACTCAGTAACCTACGTCAGGGAAACCTACCGTCAGGCCGATACACTGTGCCGGTGAGTGATCGTTACGTGGTGTCCGGTGGGGCACGTCTGGTCGGCGAAGTGTTCGTCGGCGGAGCAAAGAACAGCGTTCTCAAGTTGATGGCCGCGTCATTGCTCGCCGAGGGGCGCACAGTGCTGACGAACGCACCGGAGATCGCTGACGTCCCGTTGATGGCGGACGTGCTCCGCGGTCTGGGCGCCGCCGTCGACATCTCGGGCGACACGGTGACCATCGATTCGCCTGCCCAGCCCGACTTCCACGCCGACTTCGACGCGGTGAAGCAGTTTCGAGCATCGGTGTGCGTGCTCGGTCCGCTGATGGCTCGTCGGCATCGAGCGGTGGTCGCGTTGCCGGGCGGCGACGCGATCGGTTCGCGTCCTCTCGACATGCATCAGGCAGGCCTTCGTTCTCTCGGTGCGAAGAGCACCATCGAGCACGGATGCGTCGTCGCCGAGGCGGACGTCCTACGCGGGGCCGAGGTGGTGCTCGACTTCCCGTCTGTAGGCGCGACGGAGAACATCCTGATGGCGGCAGTCCTCGCTGAGGGCGTCACCACGATTGAGAACGCGGCCCGCGAGCCGGAGATCGTCGATCTCTGCGTGATGCTGTGTGAGATGGGGGCGCGCATCGACGGCGCGGGCACCCCGATTCTCACGGTCGTCGGCGTCGACTCGCTGGCCCCGACGACACACCATGTGGTCGGCGACCGCATCGTCGCGGGGACGTGGGCCGTGGCCGCCGTGATGACGCGTGGCGACATCACGGTGCGCGGGATCGACCCCGAGCACCTGCGCCTGGTCCTCAAGAAGCTCGAGGGCGCAGGCGCACAGATCGACCGCTTCGACGACGGATTCCGTGTCGTCCAAGAGGCTCGGCCCGTCGCAGTCAACACAGCGACCCTTCCGTTCCCGGGATATCCGACCGACCTGCAGCCGATGGCGATCGGCCTGGCCACCGTGTGTGACGGACTGTCGATGGTCACCGAGAACGTGTTCGAGGCGCGATTCCGATTCGTCGAAGAACTGGTCCGACTCGGCGCCGACGCGCGAACCGACGGTCACCATGCGGTGATCCGCGGCGTCGAGAGGCTGTCGAGTGCTCCGGTGTGGTCGTCGGACATCAGGGCGGGCGTCGGTCTGGTACTCGCCGGGCTCGTCGCCGACGGTGATACCGAGGTCCACGACATCGAGCACATCGACCGCGGGTACCCGGACTTCGAGAATCAGCTCCGCAGTCTCGGCGGCGTCATCGCGCGCGTTCGCGACTGATCGACGCTACCTATCCGGTCGGACAGGTGCGATCCTGCTCGCCAGGGTCGACTCGATGCGCTGCAGGTCAGGAGGCCTTGTCGGGCAGGTGACGCAGAGCACACGCTGTGAGGGACCAACACGGCAACCTCACAGGAGTCATCCTCATGGCCATCGAGCTGAATCAGATCTGGGACTTCCCGATCAAGGAGTTCCACCCCTTCCCGAAGGCGAAACTGGGCGTCGGCGCGCACGACATGCTCGGCGTCGAAGCGAAGGAACTCGGCATGACCCGCGTCCTTCTGATGACGACCGGACTTCGCGGGTCAGGCATCATCGAAGAGCTCACCGGCAAGATCGAGTACCAGGGTGTGGACGTCGTCCTGTTCGACGACGTCCAGTCCAATCCCAAGGACTTCAACTCGATGGACGCCGCGGCGCGATACCAGTCCGAGAAGTGCGACGGCATCATCTCGGTCGGTGGTGGTTCGAGCCACGACGCGGCCAAGGGCGCTCGCATGGTGATCGCGCACGACGGACGTAACATCAACGAGTTCGAAGGCTTCTCCAAGGCCACCAACAAGGAGAACCCGAAGCACATCGCGGTGTCGACCACCGCGGGCACGGGTTCGGAGACGTCGTGGGCGTATGTCATCACCGACACGTCCGACATGGAGAACCCGCACAAGTGGGTGGCGTTCGACGACTCCTGCCTCGTCGACCTCGCGATGGACGATCCGCTGCTCTACTACTCGTGCCCCGAGCATTTCACCGCGTTCTGCGGCTTCGACGTCCTCGCCCACGCCAGCGAACCGTTCGTCTCACGGCTGGACTTCGAGCCGTCCCTCGGCAACGCGAAGTACTCGATCGAGTTGATTCGTGACCACCTGCGGACCGCCGTCTACGATCCCAAGAACCTCGCGGCACGGGCGGGCATGATGCACGCGCAGTACATCGCCGCGCAGGCGTTCAACTCGGGTGGCCTCGGCATGATCCACTCTCTGTCACATGCGTTCAGCGCGTTCTACGACAGCCACCACGGCCTCAACAACGCCATCGCACTGCCGCGTGTGTGGGAGTACAACCTGCCTGCTCGCTACGAGCGGTACGCCGAGATCGCCTCGCTGCTCGGCGTCGACACTCGGAACATGACGACGGTGCAGGCCGCCGACGCCGCGGTCGAGGAGGCCATCCGCCTGTCCAAGGATCTCGGGATCCCGGAGAACTTCGGTCAGCTGACGACGTCGACATACGAGAAGAACCGGATGAACACCGGGAAGTACGAGGGTCGCGGCGACGGAGTCGACACCTCCGACGCACAGGTCCGTGCGATCGCCGAGCACATGATGGACGACTGGTGCACCCCGGCCAACCCGCGTGAGTCGACTGTCGAGTCGTTGATCCCGATGGTCCGCCACGCCTTCACCGGCTCGTACTGACCGCCGGCTGCCGATCGCCGGATCCGGCGATCGGCAGCATCCGGCCGCTTACCTTCTTTCGGACCCGAGCGAGGCACTCATGAGCGAACCGACTTTCGACACTTCCGCCGACCTGGCGAGAGCCCTCGAGTCAGAGGGCTACCTGATCGATGACGACCTAGCCGTCGTCGTTCACCTGGCGACCGTCCTGGACCGACCACTGCTGCTCGAAGGGCCGGCAGGCGTCGGGAAGACCGAGTTGGCGAAGGCATTGGCCGCCGCATCGGGGCGGGAGTTGATCCGACTGCAGTGTTACGAAGGCCTCGACGACTCCCGCGCGCTGTACGAGTGGGACTACGCCCGACAACTCTTGCACGTCCAGATGCTCCGCGACCGGATCGGAACCGAGCTCGCCGAATACGACACGCTCGCGGCGGCCTCTGCTGCGCTCACCGAGACCGATGTCGGTGTCTACACAGAGGGCTTCCTCGTTCCGCGTCCGCTGCTGGCCGCGATCGTCTCACCAGAGCCGACAGTGCTGCTGGTGGACGAGATCGATCGGACCGACGAGGCGATGGAAGCGGTGATGCTCGAGGTGCTCGCCGAACGGCAGGTGACCGTGCCCGAACTGGGCACGTTCGCGGCGCGCTCGTCACCGTGGGTGATTCTGACGTCCAACGACACGCGAGAACTGTCGCCCGCGTTGAAACGGCGCTGCCTGCACTTCCAGGTCGAGTACCCCTCCGCCGACCGCGAATGTCGGATCGTCGCGGTGCGCGCCCCGGACGTGGAGGAGTCGGTGATCGGCGACGTCGTCGAGCTGGCGCGCAGACTGCGTGAACTGCCGTTGCGCAAGAGCCCGTCGATCGCCGAGGTCATCGACGCCTCACGGGCTGCCTCGCTTCTGTCGCCGACCGATCCGGCGCTGATGTCGCTCCTAGTGAAGTTCGGGACCGATCTCGACCACGTGCGGCGGGCGTTCACCGCGCCCTCGGCGGCGTCCGAGCCGGAGGCCCTGCGCGGGTCGACCACCGGGCGGGCGTTCGGTGCGGGGCGCGCACACAGCGCCGTCGCACGGAGTTGAGCGGTCGTGCTCAGTGAGAACGACGTGGGCGCCCGACTCATCGACACCGTGGCCGTGCACTTCGGTAGGGCACTGCGCACGATCGGGGTGGGGTGCTCGCCTGCCGAAGTGATCGAAATCAGGCGTGTGCTCGCTCTGATCGGAGGGGGCGATCTCGCCCTGCTGCGGACCGCGATACGGAGCGTCAGCGTCAAATACGAGTACGAGCGGGCCGGCTTCGAGAGCGTCTTCGACGTTTTCTTCATCGGTGACCACGACGCGGACGACGCGTCCGACGACTTGCCGCGCGTTCGCGGGCTGGCTGGGGAGCTTCCGGACGAACTCGACTGGGACGACCAGTTCGCTGGTGCGGCTCGGATGATCGGCGCAGACGAGCACACTGTTGAGATCGGCGACCTCATGGCGGACGACCCCGACGCCCGCGAGCGGAACGGCGAGAGCGCTCATCGTGAGGAGAACGACTTCTCGGTCTCGTCCGGTGCGGAGGAACTCGAGGTCGACACCGAGTCGTCGAGTGTGTCCGGTGGTGTCACCTACACGATCGAGGTCGACCACGCGGACGCAGCGCAGGTAGGCGAGTTGACGGGGACGTCAGCGCGGGTGGAGGGCTCCGCGCTGAGCCTGAACGACGCGGCGTCTCTCTTGGCCCTACTCGACTCGACAGACGGGCGGAGCGCCTACGGCGCCGACGGCATGGAGGACCACGACGAGGCACGGCGTCAGCAAGTTCAGCGGGCCCTCGAAGAGTTCCTGGAGGCGTTGACCGAACGCCTGGCCGATAACGCTCAGGCCGACAAGTCGCTCGCCGACGGTGAGGTGACCGGACCGTCGCACGTCCACCGCGATCAAGCCGACATCGATCGTGCGTGTCACCGATTGGTGCAGAGGATGCGGGGTGCGCCCCGGGCGGTGTCCCGCTTGACGGACGGCTCTCGGCTCGACGTGCGTTCCACCATGCGCGCGGCGGCCCACACCGACGGGGTCCTGGTAGAACTGTGGAAGAGGGTGCGGGTTCCGGGGCCGGTGCGCCTACTCGTCCTCGTCGACGTCTCGCTGTCGGTGCGTCCGGTTGCCGGGTTCATACTCCGCCTCGCGCAGACCCTGCACCGACAAGGAAGCCGGTGCGAGGTGATTGCGTTCGTCGACCGCGCGGTCCGCGTCACGCCTGAGTTGCGGGTATCCGAACCCGACACCGCATTGGCAGAGGTTCTCGCCGCCGACGGCCTGGATCTGTCCGCGACCAGTGACTACGGGCGGGTATGGCAGACGACGCTCGACGACTACGGCGACCTCATCACGCGGCGGACCAGCGTTCTCGTCGTCGGCGACGCCCGCAGCAATGCGTTCGATCCACGCATTGACCTATTCGAGACGGTGGCGCGACGGGCTCATCGAGTTGCGTGGCTGACGCCGGAACCGTCCCGGTACTGGACACAGACGGGATGTTCGCTCGCCGACTACGGCGAGCACTGCTCCGGGGTGGTGAGCGCGCGCGATGCCGCCGAATTGATGGACAAGTGCGACGAACTCGGTTCGGCACTGCGATGAGCCGGTACCGTCTCTCGCAGAGCGAGGAAGTGGAGGGCCCGTGATCGATCGGGGCACAGACCGTGTGCGGGCGGCGACCAGCGTCGCGAAGTTCCATACTCCCGAGATCGTGCTCGGCCGCGGATCGTTTCCGGAGGCGGCGATCACCGTGGCGGGACTCGGTGTGCGTCGGCCGCTCATCGTCTCCGATCGCACCATCGAACAGACGCCGTGGTACGGACGATTGTTCGCGGACCTGCAGCGGCGGGGAATGCAGCCGGCGTCGTACCTCGACGTATCGCCGAACCCGCGGTCGCATGAGGTGGCCGACGGATTCGCGGCGTATCAGGCGCATTCGGCGGACGGGCTGGTCGCACTCGGCGGCGGCTCGGTAATCGACGCCGCGAAAGGCGTCGCCGTGCTCGCGTCGAACGGCGGTGTCATTCTCGAGTACGAGGGGATCGATCGCGTGCAGCGACCGTTGCCGCCCCTCGTCGCGGTCCCGACGACGGCGGGCAGCGGAGCAGACGTCTCCCAGTTCTGCATCGTCAACGACCCCGACCGGCGCACCAAGGTGACGATCATCGGCCGGACATTGGTCCCGAATGTGACCATCATCGATCCGACGCTGCTCACCACCGTCTCGTCGATGGTCACCGCGCAGACGGGCATGGATACCCTCACTCACTGCATCGAGGCGTACGTGTCGCTCGCCCACGGACGCCTGACCGATTCGCTCGCGATCGAATCGCTCACTGGAGTCTGGGCCAACCTCGAACGTCTCGTCGGCGACCCGGCCGACGCCGTCGCAGGCGAGGAGATGGCGCTCGCGTCGCTGCGCGCGGGGATGGCGTTCACCAACGCGATTCTGGGTGCGACGCACGCGATGAGTCATCCGGTCGGCGGGCACTGCGATGCGCCGCACGGCACGATCAATTCGGTTCTTCTGCCGCACGTGATCCGCTACAACGCGCTGGTGTGTGCCGATGACTTCGTCCGGCTCGCGGACGCCGTTGGCCTATCGACTTCGGGCGATCCGAGGGCCGTCGCCGACCGACTGGCGGACGCCGTCGCGAGTCTCGCGGCACGGGTCGGGATGCCGGACACGCTCTCGCCGCTCGGTGTGCGTCGCGACGACCTCGATCTGTTGACTTCCCACGCGCTGGCCGACTCCTGCATGATCACGAATCCGCGGCGTCCGGAGGAATCCGGAATAGTCGATCTGTACCGGCAGGCCCTGTAGTGGTGGACCGGAGCAGTCGTGAGATCGGGATAGCCGCGGAATCAGACCCCGACCTGGCCTCGCTCGTCGGGCTCCGCACCGTCAAAGCCGGCCACTACGCTCAGTACCGCGGTTCGGAAGCGCGGTTGGGCCGCGTGATGCTCGCGCTGGAGGGCATTTCCAAGGCACTGGTACAGACTGCTGCAGGCCCCGAGGCACTGGTCGTCGCCGTCGTCGAGACGGTCCGGGACCACCTGGGCGCCGAGTGGGTGCTGTTCGCGCTCGCGGACGGCCACCTCCTGGGCACCGGACCGCGCCATCTGATCGCAGGTCCGGGCGGACAGATCCTCGCGTTCGAGGGAGTCCGGGGCGCCGAGCCGCCGACGGAGCTGCCGGACGTCGTGCTGAACCGACTCAACGATGTGCTGCGCGGCGAAGTGACGGTGCTGCACGCTCCGATCGCCGACGATCATCATGTCCACGTGCCGGTGGAACTCGACGGCGACGTGGTCGGCGGCCTGTCTGCGTGGACTACCGACGATCACCAGGTCGATGCCGCCGATCTGACTGTGCTGCGGATCCTCGCGAGTCAGGCCACGGTTGCGTTGGTGAACTCGTCGTTGTTCCTGCAGGTCCAGCGTCGTGCCGACGAACTGGCCGATCGCAACGATGAGCTCGTCCGGACCCAGCGCGAACTGTGGGCCGCCCAGCGGACCGCGTTGCTCGGCACCGAACGTGCACGGATCGCCAGGGAGTTGCACGACTCCGTCGGCCAGTCCGTTCTATCGGCCGGACTGCAGATCGAGCTGTGCCGCGACGACGTCGGCGGCGCTGCGGCCGAGCGTATCGACAAAGCCGTGAAACTCAGCCGCGACGCTATGGAACAGTTGCGCGGCGCGATCTATGCGCTCGCGAAGTCGGGCGGGCCGTCGACCGGTGTCGTCGACACTCTCCGCGAACTGTGCTCGCTTCACATGCCGCCCGACGTCGACGTGACGGTCACTGCTCGCGGTCGACCACGCGAACTGACTGGCGACGTACAGCACGCGGTGCTGCGTATCGCTGGTGAATCCCTGTTCAACGCCGCGCTGCACGCGCAGGCAAGTCGGGTGACGGTGGCTCTGGAGTACGACAGCCGGGGCGTGCGGCTCGTCGTCGACGACGACGGCATCGGCGACCCGACCGAGCTGCGATCGGCGTTAGCGGCGGCCGAGCGCGGCGACATCACGTCCGGACGCAGCCGGGGACTGGTCAACATGGCCTCCCGCGCCGCTGAACGGGGTGGCGGCTTCGCCATCCGGCGATCCCGACTCGGTGGTATTCGAATCGCGGCCGACGTGCCGTGCCCGGACGAGGAGTCGGCATGACCAGAAACGGAGGACCGGAGGGCGCTGGGGCCAGCGATGGCGGGGCGCGACGTGATCGCGCTGTCCGGACAGTGCTCGTCGACGACCACGCATTGCTGCGCGAGGGACTCCGCTCGCTCCTTGATCGCGATACCGCGGTGGAGGTGGTCGGCGAGGCGAACTCCTTCGACAGTGCGTTGGCCGAGATCGAGCACAGTCGCCCCGACGTCGTGGTGGTCGACCTCAAACTGACGGCCGGCGCGGACTACGAAGGCCTCCGCTTGATCGAGGAGGTCACCAAGAGCTACCCGGAGGTGGCCTCACTCGTGCTGACCACCTTTCTGGACGACGACCTCGTCATCCGGGCTGTTCGAGCGGGATCACGCGGCTACGTCGTCAAGGACGTCGACACGACTGAACTCGTCCGAGCGGTTCGCGCCGTCGCGACCGGCGGAAGTGCCTTCGACCCCCGAAGCGCGACGATCGTTCTGCGGACCGTGTCGGGGGGTCGGGACGTGGCCGCCGAACTCACCGATCGCGAACGAGAGGTGCTGCGTCTGCTGGCCGAAGGCAAGTCGAACGGTGAGATCGGCGGGGTTCTCTACATCTCGGAATCGACCGTCAAGTTCCACATCCGGAACCTGATCAGGAAACTCGGCGTGAGCAAGCGGACCGACGCCGTGTACGTCGCGAGCAAGCGGGGACTGATCTGAAGAGTGTGATCGCGGGACGTGACCCTCAAGCCCTGTCGAGTCAAGCCCTGTCGAGCACCAGCCAGCCGCCGTGATCGGTGAACACGGTCGCACGGAACCCGGAGCGGACCCACGGCGACGCCCACCGAAGCAGATCGTCCTCGGACAGTCTCTGCAGATGGCCGAAGTGCGCCGACGGGTGCTCCTCGAATGGCACCGCGATCACCACTCGCTTTCGTGCCACGCGCAATGCCTCGCCGACTGCGACGTCAACATCGGCGGTACACAGGTGCTCGATCAGATGGATGAGGGTTACCGTGTCGACCGAACCATCGGGAACCGGGAGTGCGCGGGCATCGCCGAGCACGGTCCGCACTCTGATGCCGAGACCGGGGCACGCGCGGTCGAGGAGGTCGAGAGCGCCCGAACAGATGTCGCACGCCTGAACCTCGAGTCCGCTCTGCGCGCACTGCACGGCGAGCAGGCCGAAGCAGCAGCCGACCTCCAAAACGCTATCGCCGGTGATGAGGGCGAGAGCTCGCTGATGCACCGGGGCGAAGTCGGCGTGGCCCGCGCGTAGATCCTCGACGGAATTGGCGTAGAACGCAGCCCAGGCGTCCGCCTCCTGAGCGCAGCTCGTCGCGACGAGGCCGACCATTGCCGTCTCGAACTCGTCCTGGCCGGAGATGACACCGGCGTGCACCAGGGTCGTCAGTGCCGACACCGCTGTGCTGTCGCTGATCGAGTCCACGGTGAAGGGATGAGCGAGAACGATGCAGTCGTCATGGGAGCGCCGCCATGCGAGCTCGCCGCACTGAGTGAAGCCGACGGGAATCGCTCCGACCGCCAGCGCTCGGCTGGCCACGACCTCGATTCGGCGTCGCACCGCGGGCGTGAGGCCGGCAGCGACCTGGACGGTGTCTCGAGCCTCGACGGTGGCGGTCATGCATCGACCGTACGAGTCTGCCGGCGCCTTCGTAACTGACCGATCGGTCCGACCTCCTGTCCGTTCGGCCAGGTGAAGAGCGGAGCGCTTGCCGGCCTCAAGGTGCAGAACCGACAGTGACGTGCAGATTTGCACTTCCGCGCAGAAGTGCGTACGTTGAATCGAGTCAGAGCGGCAGTGCCGCGACGACCTCACAGACTCCCAAGTTCGCGATTATGAAATTGCGGCCAGGTCGAGTACAGTGGGAAGCCGCTTCGGCAAAGTCCGTGTTTGTTCTCCGGTGACGGGGTTCGGGTGTG
>NZ_JBQEDL010000044.1:0-24230 GCF_052106715.1 Gordonia sp. (in: high G+C Gram-positive bacteria) | reverse complement strand
CGTACAGAACACCGGTGCCACCGCATTCCGGTACAGCGTCAGCGTGTCGAGTACCAGCGCACTCGGCCGTGGGATGACCCTCAGAATGACGGCGAACAGCACGTGCACCGGTACGCCGCTCGTCTCAGCGCAACCGATCACGGTCAGTCCTGTTCTAGTCTCTGGAAACCGCGGCCCCCTCTCCACGGGAGCGGGAGCCGAGACCCTGTGCGTCCAACTGGCAATGCCTGCCACAGGCGTCCCCCAGACGGTCGCCGGAACATCCGGGACCGTCCTATTCACCTTCGATGCGACAAGCGTATGAGCACCCATGCAGACGGTCGACGGGGCCGCATCGCCGACTTGGTCCTGACCGTCGGCGCAGTGGTCGGCGTCGTCTGCATCGTCTCGACGTTGATCGCCCTAGCCGTCGGTGTCCGGCCGGTAATCTTCGAGACAGGCTCAATGGCGCCGACGATTCCGACCGGGTCTCTCGGGATCAGCAAGACAGTTCCCGCGACCGACCTGCGGCCGGGAGACGTCGTCGGAGTGATTCGAGATGACGGCGTGCGAGTGACCCATCGCGTGGTCTCCATCGACGGCGTCGCCGGAAACTCGGTGACATTGACAATGCGCGGCGACGGAAACGACGCGCCCGACCATGATGCGTATGTGGTGACCGAAGGCAACCGCGTCTATGGATCCGTACCGCTCCTCGGGTACGTCGCCTCGTGGCTGCGGAATCCGTACACACTGGTGCTGCAGGCGCTCGCAGCACTGTTCCTGCTGGCCGTGGCGTTCGCACCGGCAAACGGCTGGCGTCGGTCGACGACGGCACAGCGACTACTCACCGGCACCGCTGCCGCGTCGGTAGTCGTGGTCGCCGCATCGGGGCTGCACTCCTCGAGTGATGCGCAGGCGGCACTGCCTCCTCAGCAGGCGACGGCGGCGGGTTCGCTGACGGCGGTCGAGGTCAAAGCGCCTGCGAGCCTCACATGTGCGGACACCGGAAGCGTGCTCAATCCACGTGTGACCCTCTCGTGGCCCGTCCCGGCAGACCAGAGAGGGTCGATATTCAGTTATTCGGTAGTGTCCGACACGACTGTTCTTGGTCAAGTGGGGCCGACGACCCAGAGCAGCGCGAGCCTGCAGATCGATGCCGGACTCCTCGGTAGCCTCATCGGCGGCCTACTCGGAAGGACCTTTTCGGTTCAGGTCGTCACAAAAGTCGGTAACTGGACCTCGACGCCAAGCGCGTCCCAGACTGTTAGATATCCCCTGATTGCGCTGGGCCCGGCGTGCGCGACCCCGAACACCCCCGCAGCGAAACGTGCAGCGGCCAGCCCATCCGGCGCACCAGACTCGTCCACATCCACACGACCGTCCGACAAGGCTCAGTCGCCCGAATCGACCCCCCCGCCTGATTCCGCTGATCCGAGCACGCCTACGACCCCGACCACGCCAGGGTCGGCCGACCCTGCACCGACGTCGCAGAAACCGGAGCTTCCCGCAGGTGGGACATCCACTGCATCGGGCGCTTATGCGTACTACCACGACGGCTCGCAGGTCACCATCTGTGACGCCGACACCACCGATGTCGTCTACCGATCCGATTTCCCGGCGGGTAGCGACGTCCGATGGATCCCGGGCACCGACGACCTAGAAGTGACGGCGCCCGACGGAACTGTCACCGTCGTCAGCACACAGGACGGCCGCTGGACTGCCACCACGACCGCGCCATCCGCGCCCGCCACCGGCCCGTCGCCCGTCGAGCCCGATACCGGGGCCGGGTCCGAAGCCACGACCGAACCCCAGCAGCCGACTGCCGACGAATAGCGGTCTCGACCAGACGCCGTCGATCTGCGTCCTACTCGCCGACAGCGTTCTCGCTGCCCGCTGCCTTCTTCCGCTCGATGTCCGCGAGAGCGCGCTCGATCTCGGCGCGCTTCTCTGCGCCTGCCTCCCACACAGCGAGACGGTTCTTGACCGCACGCGCGGGTGCGCCGACGACGATCGAGTAGTCGTCGAACTCACCGCGGACCACCGCATGCGCCCCGAGGACGCAGCCGCGTCCGGCGATAGTGTCGCGCAGCACCGTCACCTTCGCCGCCAACCAGGTGTCCGGCCCGATTCGCACCGGCCCCTTGACGATGCCCTGGTCCTTGATCGGAAGATCGATGTTGTCGGTGACGTGGTCGAAGTCGACGATGTAGCACCAGTCGGCGACCAGAGTGGACCCGCCGATCTCGATGTCGAGGTACGAGTTGACGACGTTGTTGCAGCCGAAGACCACCTTGTCGCCAATCCGCAGACTTCCCTCGTGGCAGCGGATCGCGTTCCCGTCGCCGATATGGACCCACCGCCCGATCTCCAGCCGTGCGAGCTCCGGAGTCGCGTGGATCTCGACGTTCTTGCCGAGGAACACCATGCCGCGCAGCACCACGTGCGGGTTGCTGAGGCGAAACTTGGCCAACCGGTAGTAGCGGACGAGGTACCAGAGCGTCCAGGCGCGATTGCGCTTGATCCACCGCAACGACGCGAGCGTCAGGAATCGTGCCTGTTCGGGATCCCGAGCCCGGCCGGCGCGTCGCCGCGAACGGTAGGACGCGTTCCACATCGTGGTCATGACGACAAACCCTAATGGACCGTGCCCGGCCTGCGGAATCAGGTCTCGGCGACACGATAGAGTCGTCCGCGAACCCCGTCCACCGACATCAGGAGCACGATGACCCAGGCAGTTCGCCGACGACGCAGCTCAGGCCTGGTCTTCGTAGTATTGACGGCAGTTCTGGCCGTCCTCGCCTCCGCCTGCTCGGACGGCCACCACGAACTCCGGGCCCAGCCCTCGGCGGGGTGGTCGTCGTTCGGCGGAAGCGGATCCAACGCCAACTTCACGTACGCGGGTGTCCCGGACGACCTTCGTCTCTCGTGGACCCGTCCGGCGGGAGGCCGTGTCCTGGCCCAGGTCGCGATCAACAGCGGCGGGGACGTAGCGAGCACATCGCAGGCACCGTCCGGATGCGATTTCCAAGTCCTCGACCAGCGTTCTGGTCGTAAGAACTTCTGCAGAAGGCTCGGGACCGAATCAGCGCTCAACACCGCCTTCTACGACAACCTCGGGCAGCCGTACATCGGCAAGGCCGGACTGTTCGTCGCCTACAGCAGCGGTGGCGCGATCCGGTGGCGACTGCCGACCGCGGGTCTCGGCCTCTCCGCGAAGTCGGCCGGGCCCGGCCGTCTTCTCGTCGCCACGACCGGCGGACAAGTGCTGCTGGTGGACACCCAGACCGGCGAATTGGCGGCACCACAGAAGCGGTACCGACCGCGGCCGACGGAGTCCGACCCGACCGCAGGCGTCGCACAGTGCCCGGCGGGTGGACCCGAGTGCGCGATCGCCGCACCGCCCGCCGTCGACGTCGGAACCAGTCGCGCCTTCCTCAATGTATTCCCGCAGGGAGCAAAGAACTCCCAGCTCACCGCCCTGACCTACGCTGACGCTGACGGTGACGAGCGGATCGCCCCGTTGTGGACAGCCGATCTGGGCGGCGGCATGACCGGACCTGCCTCACTGTCGGCGGACGGGCGCACCGTCTACGCGTTCGGACGCGACGGCAAGCTGTATGCGGTGGATGCCGCCAATGGAGAGGTCCGCTGGTCGCATCAGCTCGACGGCTCGGGCTTCGCGACCCTGTCGGTGTCACCGGATGGCACCCTGGTCCCGTCGGGCCGCGTCGGTTCGCCTCTGACGATCCTGCACGACGACGGCGACCACGCCACCGAAGTCGCGCGGCGGGACGACGTCCAGTTGGCAGGCGTCGGAGCCCAGACCGCAGCGGGCACCGCATGGTCGGTGGTCCGCGACGGCCCCGACGAGCAACTGGTGCTCACCGAGTTCGACACGAAGTCCGGTCAGACCAAGCGGTCGCTGCCGCTGCCCGACGCCTCCGGCTTCTCGACGGGCGTCGCAGTGTCGGCCACGGGCCAACTCGTCGTGGCCGCCACCAGTGGAACCCTCTACTTCTTCGATCGCAGACCCTGACGTCGTGGCGTATGAGTTCGGTGTCGACGACATCATGTTCCTGACCTCCGAGCGGGGCACCGCCGCACTCGCCGACGCCGCAGCACTCCCGTTGACCGACACGTCGTTGTTGAAAGACGTTCCGACCCTGCGTCGAAAGTACGCGCCGCACGAGGCCGCGCTCGTCGAAACGGTGCGGACGCGCAGGCGCGCCGTCGGAAAGCTCGACGACCCCGACACGCTGCTGTTGACCGACACGGCTCTTCAGCAGTCGACGCCGTCCGCGGTAGCAACACATCGCGCCGACGAGCTCGCCGACCGGCATCCCGGAGCGGTCGTTCACGATGTGACGTGCTCCATCGGTGCCGAGATGCTCGCGCTCGCGGCCTCTGACGGCCTCGGCGGCGTGATCGGCAGCGACATCGACCCGATCCGCCTCGCGATGGCCACCCACAATCTGCACGACCGACGCGGCGTGCAACTGATGCGCGCCGATGCGCTCACCCCGTGCTCGCGCGCCGACATCGTGATCGCCGACCCCGCGCGCCGGACCGCGCGCGGTCGCACCTTCCGGCTCGACGAGCTCGATCCGCCGCTCCTAGAACTGCTGTCGGTGTACGCCGGACGGCCGATGGTGGTGAAGTGCTCCCCCGGCCTGGACTACCAGATGCTGCGGGACCGGTTCGGCGTCGAGGCAGCGGTCCAGGTGACGTCGTTGGACGGCGGGGTCCGCGAAGCCGCTCTGTGGACCGAGGCCGACGACCTGCCCGCTCGCCGCGCCACGGTGCTGCGGACCGGAGCAGACGGGACCGTGCACGCCGACGAACTGTCCTCTGACGATCCGGACGACATCGACGACCCCGGTGTCGGCGAGTGGATCGTCGACCCCGACGGCGCGGTGGTGCGCGCCGGACTCGTGCGCCACTACGCGCACCGGCACGCTCTGCGACAGCTCGACCCGCAGATCGCGTACCTGACCGGCGACGCCGTTCCCGCGGGCGTCCGAGGCTTCGCGGTCGTCGACCAGATCGGCGTCACCGAACGGGCCCTTCGCAGCGCTCTCGCGGCCCACGACTGCGGCAGGGTGGAGATCCTGGTCCGCGGTCTCGACATCGACCCCGACCGCCTACGACGCCGACTCAAGTTGAAGGGGTCGTCGCCGATGGCGCTCATCCTGACGCGAATCGGTCGCAACGGCACCGCATTCCTCTGCCGACCGGGTATACGCGGCTAGACGCACGCTGTCTGGCCGACCGGTGCAGCCTGAGATCTGCTGTCGCAGCCTCATATCCGCATTCGCAGCCTGATTGCGTCTTAGCAGCCTCCGCTGAGCATGCGTAGACGCATTGAGGCTGCGCACCGACATCCGAAGCTGCGGTGCGACGGCTCAGGCTGCTACTTCTCCGGCTTCACTCCGGTGATCAGCACGTTGTAGAAGAACTCTGGCGGGACGATCTTGCGGAGCACGTTGTCGTCGAACCACGTCATGCGCTTCCAACCGCCGAACGCGAATCGCGCCCATCCCCAGCCGAGCTTCTCCGGCGGCACGGCGGCCTCGAACGTACGAACCGGCCAACCGAGCATCGCGGCAGCCAATTCCTCGCTCGACGAACGAACGTCGACGGCGCCGGCGCTGGAGGCCAGCCGCTCGAGGTCCTCCGGCGAGAAGGTGTGGATGTCGACCACGGCCTCGAGAGCGGCAGCACGCGAGCTCTCGTCGAGCTCTTCCTGCGGGCGACGCCACGCCTTGAGCGGGCCGAACTTGGTGATGTTCGTGGTGGCCCACCAGGTGGCGCGGCTCATCCAGCGTGCGTAGAAGTCGCCGTAGGTCGAGGGCTCACCGGCGAACACGAAGCGTCCACCCGGCTTGAGGACGCGCAGCACCTCCCGCAGCGACTTCTCGACATCCGGAATGTGGTGCAGCACAGCGTGTCCGACGACGAGGTCGAAGGTGTCGTCGTCGTACGGGATGCTCTCGGCGTCGGCGACACGGCCGTCGACGTCGAGCCCGAGGTTCTCGGCGTTGCGCAGCGCGACCTTCACCATGCCCGGCGACAGGTCGGTGACCGAGCCCTTGTCGGCGACACCGGACTGCATGAGGTTCAGCAGGAAGAAGCCGGTGCCGCACCCGAGCTCCATGGCGCGTCCGAACGGCAGGTCGGCGTCGGGAAGGATGAGGTCCAAGCGACCGCGCGCGTAGTCAATGCAGCGCTCGTCGAACGAGATCGACCACTTCTCGTCGTAGGTCTCGGCCTCCCAGTCGTGGTAAAGGACCTGCGCGAGCTTGGTGTCCTTGAGCGCGGCCTCGACCTGCTCGGCGGTGGCGTGCGGATTCGGCGCCGGGTCGTTGTTGTTGTCGATCGTGGTCATCGTCGTCCTACTTTCCGGTGAACTTCGCCTTGCCGGGACCATTCGCGACGAACGACTCCATGCCGATCGTGCGATCGTCGGTCGCGAACAGCGATGCGAACAGTTGCGCTTCGATCTTGAGGCCGGTCGCCAGATCGGTGTCGAGTCCGGCGTCGACGGCGGCCTTCCCCGCGGCGAGCGCGACCGATGCCGCGTTCGCGAACTGGTCGGCCCACGCGAGCGCGGCGTCGTAGACGTCGTCGGGCGCAACCACCTGGTCGACGAGACCGATCTGCAGTGCCTCCTCGGCGCCGACGAAGCGCCCGGTGAAGATCATGTCCTTAGCGCGCGACGGTCCGATCAGTCGCGCGAGCCGCTGGGTTCCACCTCCGCCGGGAATCACGCCGAGCAAAGTCTCCGGGACGCCGAGCTTGGCGTTGTCGCCAGCGATCCGGCGGTCGGCGCCGAGTGCAAGTTCGAGGCCTCCGCCGAGTGCGTATCCGGTGATCGCGGCGACTGTCGGCTTCGGGATGGTCGCGATCGCGCCGATACCGTCCTGCAGGCGGCCGGCGACCTTCGACATGTCGGCGAACGACATCTCGTTCATCTCCTTGATGTCGGCGCCCGCAGCGAGCACCTTCGGTCCGCCGTAGACGATGACCGCCTTGATGTCGTCGCGCATCGACGCTTCATCGGCGGCTGCCGACAGCTCGGTCTGAACCTGACGGTTCAACGCATTCATCGGCGGACGGTTCAAACGGATCGTCCCGACGCCGGGATGATCCGGCGATGTCTCCAGAGTCACGAACTCAGCCATGCACGCAGGCTACCGGTTAGTAGGATCGGATCCTCAATCAGTCCTCATCAGCGGGACATGAGCGCACTACTGTTACCTCATGGGCGCTGATGCAGTTGAGTTGCTAGTCCCCGGGACCGACGGGCAGACGCGAACGGTCCGAGTGACCAGCCCCGACCGCGTCTACTTCCCAGAGACCGGACTCACCAAACTCGATCTGGCCCGTTACTACCAGGCCGTCGGCGAACCGATCACGCGAGCGTTGCGCTTCCGCCCGTGCATGCTGCACAGATTCCCGAAAGGCACGGCAGACAAGAAGGTCCACCAGAAGAAGCTGCCCGCGGGCGCTCCCGACTGGATTGAGACGGTCGATGTGTACTTTCCGCGGTACTCCCGAACCGTGCACGAATTGTGCGTCACCGAACCGGCAGCCATGCTGTGGGCCGTCCAGATGGCGACCGTCGAGTTCCACCCGTGGAACTCTCGGCGCGCGGACCCTCATCCGCCCTCAACAGGCCGTCCCCGCTCCCCCGGCATCGAATATCCCGACGAGTGGCGGATCGACCTCGACCCGATGCCCGACTGCGATTTCCCTCGTGTCCGGCGAACGGCGCACGTCGTTCACGAGGTCCTCGATGAACTCGGTATCGTCGGCTACCCGAAGACGTCCGGCGGCCACGGCCTCCATATCTATGTGCGGATCGAACCCGAGTGGGGCTTCGCCGACGTCCGTCGCGCCGCGCACGCCTTCGGCGCCGAGGTATCGCGACGCGCTGCCGGCGAAGCCACCGTCGCGTGGTGGCGCAAGGATCGCGATCCGTCATCGGTGTTCGTCGACTTCAACCAGAACGCCCGCGACCACACCATGGCTGCCGCCTATTCCGTTCGGGCCACACCGCGCGCGACGGTGTCGACTCCGATCACATGGGACGAGATCGACGACGTCGAACCCGACGACTTCACGGTCGCCACTGTGCCCGACCGCCTCGCCCGGCTCGGCGACCTGCACGGGAAGATCGACGATGTCGCGTACCGCCTCGACACCCTTCTGGAATGGGATGACCGCGACAGTCGGGACAACCGGTAATATCGACGCGTCTGGAGCTCGGAAGCCACGAGAGGAAGATCGCGGATGCGCCGACCCCTGTTCGCCCTCACCAGCACCGTCGCCGCGATCACACTCGTGCTCGGGGGCTGCTCGGCGACCGACTCCGGCCACGATCCGGCCACCACGTCGTCGGATCACCCTGCGGCCGTCCCCGACGGTGTCACGAAGAGCCGAGTGCAGTACTACACCGGTCCCGGCGCTGATCCCGACCAGAACTGGGCCGACTTCTACCTTCCCGCAGGCGATCTCGCCGTCGACACCGTGCCGCTCGTCGTCCTGGTCCACGGCGGTGCGTGGAAGATGCCACTCGGCGCCGAGATCTTCGACGGCCTCGCAGGCGACCTCGCGGCGCGCGGAATGGCCGTCTACAACATCGAGTACCGTCGCGTCGGCGCAGGCGGCGGTTGGCCCGCGACCTTCCTCGATGTGGCCCGAGCCCTCGACTATGTGGTGGACCTCGACACCGCTCACCCCGAGATCACCACGGGCGACGAAGTCGTCGTCGGACACTCCGCCGGTGCGCAACTCGCCGTGTGGGGCGGCACCCGCCACGAGCTCGACCCCAGCGAGGTGGGCGCGCGGCCTGCTTTCCGACCCAAACGCGTCGTATCCCTGGCGGGCCCGCTAGACATGGTGCAGGCCGTCAAGGACGGCGACGACCGGATCGTGGCGGCTCTCGGCGGCGAGCCACATACGGTGCCGGCTCGGTACTCGGCCGTCGACCCGATCCAGAACCTCGATCCGGCGATACCGGTGGCAGCAGCCCACGGCAAGGACGATTCACTCGTGCTGCCGCACAACTCGATCCGGTATGTCGCAGCACTCGACAAAGCAGGCGGCAAGGGCTACCTGAGTCTTCTGGACGGCGAGACCCACACCTCGATCGTCAACCGACGATCCGCCCATTACCAACGCGTCCTCGATCTGGTCTCGAAGTACGCGGACACGCCGATAGCGCAACTACCGACCTGACCGGACCCGCGCTACAGCGAGAAGTCCCTCTGCACACGACCGTCCGAGAGGGCCTCGAGATAGCTGTCCGAGTCCGCGAACCGAAGTCCGGCCACACCGGAACCGTCACCGACCGCCGGCTGGATCGCGGTGATGTCTCGCTGCGCGGCGAGCAGGTCGGCGACATTCGTGAACGACGCGATGTACCGCAACTGAGTCCACGTGGGCGGAAGCAGGAAGTGCTTTCCCGCGTCCCAATCGTCGATCGCCGCGGCCGCCGACATCCACTTCGTTTCAGCGGCTTCGCTGGTCTCGCCGTCGGCCTCCTGGCTCTCGGGCATCGACGCGAGGAAGAAGCGCGTGTCGTACCGGCGACTCTCGTTCTCCGGAGTGATCCAGTGTGCGAGCGGCCGAAGCAGGTCGGCGCGCAGCACAAGCCCCTGGGCGGTGAGGAACTCGCCGAGCGAGATCTCCTTGGCCTCCAGTCGCGCCCGCTCGGAGAACAGCGACGCAGGGTCGTCATGCACGGTGTCCGCCGTCCCGGCGAGAAGGACACCGCACTCCTCGAACGTCTCGCGAACCGCGGCGCACACGAGCGCGCGAGCGGACGCCTCATCGGTGGAGAACACCTCAGCCCAGAAGTCGACCTCGGGGCCCACCCAGCGGATGTCGGCGTCACGGTCGCGTGGGTCCACCCCGCCGCCGGGAAACACGGTCATGCCGCCCGCGAACGCCATCTGCTTGACCCGGCGCTGCAAGAACACTTCGATCTCATCGGCTCCATCACGCACGAGCACGACGGTGGACGCGTCCCGCACGGGGACCCCACTGGATTCAGCCACCACGTTCTCCTCTGATCACCGTTCGATTAATCGACACTAACCGACACGTCGAGTCAGGCCCGACGGTGTCCACCCGCACGGCGTGCCCGACGCGCGAAATAGCGGCCGTCGTCGTAGTTGAGGACGATGTTCTGCCGGAACGTCGCGGACAGGTTCTCGGCCGTCAACGTGTCGTCGATTGCACCCTGCGCGACGACACCGCCCTCGGACAGCATCAACACGTTGGTGAAGCCCGGCGGGATCTCCTCGACATGGTGGGTGATCAGCACCATCGCGGGCGAATCCGGGTCGGCCGCAAGGCTTCCTAGTCGATCCACGAGTTCCTCACGACCGCCGAGATCGAGTCCGGCCGCAGGCTCGTCGAGTAGAAGTAGTTCCGGGTCCGTCATCAGACCGCGCGCAATCAGCACCCTTTTGCGTTCGCCCTCACTCAACGTGCCGAACGTGCGGTCCGCGAGGTGCTCGGCACCCATCGACTCCAAGATGTCGGCGGCCTGCGCACGGTCCATCGGGTCGTACTCCTCGCGCCACCGCCCGAGAACTGCGTAACCCGCCGAGATCACCAGGTCCGAGACCTTCTCGTCGGCCGGGACCCGCCCAGCGAAGGCCGAACTCACCAACCCGATACGGGTCGACAGTTCGCGGACATCGGTCCGTCCGAGTCGCTCGCCGACGACGAACGCCTCGCCGCGTGTCGGGTGGTCGAGAGCCGCCGCCATCCGCAGCAATGACGTCTTACCGGCACCGTTCGGCCCGATGATCACCCACCGTTCGTCGAGTTCGACCCGCCAGTCGACGGGTCCGACGAGAGTCGTACCGCCGCGCACCAGCGAGACATCGTGGAATTCGATGAGGAGATCGGGATCAGCGATGGTTTCGGTCACAACGTCCATGGTGCCGGATGGACCGTCGGCTGCGCGGCAGGGGAATAAACGAGTGAGATATTTCGCTGAAACGCGGTGTGACCGATTCGCATTCTCCCGCCCTCGCTGCCTCTCCCGTCGCCTCGATTCCGCTCTCGCTGCTCGACCTCGCCCAGGTCGGCGACGGTGAGACCGTCGCCGAATCGCTGCGGTACTCAACCGAACTGGCGACGTATGCCGACGGCCACGGATACGAGCGGATCTGGTACGCCGAACACCACAACATGCCGACGATCGCGTCGTCGGCGCCCGCCGTCCTGATCGCCCACATCGCCGCGCACACGTCGCGGATCCGACTCGGCGCGGGCGGTGTGATGCTGCCCAACCACTCGCCGCTCGCGATCGCCGAGCAGTACGGCACTCTCGCCGAACTGCATCCCGGCCGCATCGACCTCGGTCTGGGACGCGCGCCCGGGGGCAACCAAGCCGTGTTCCACGCACTGCGACGCTCGCCGGCAGCGTCCGAGCACTTTCCGCAGGACGTCGTCGAGCTACTCCGCTACTTCTCCGGCACGGGCGTCGAGGGAGTGCAAGCCACCCCGGGCAAAGGATCCGACGTCCCGCTGTACATCCTCGGGTCGTCGCTGTTCGGCGCGCAGTTGGCGGCGGCGACCGGACTCCCCTACGCGTTCGCGTCGCATTTCGCGCCGCAAGCCCTCGAACAGGCCGTCGACATCTACCTCCGCGACTTCCGCCCGTCGCCGCTACCGGACGGCGGCGAATCCGAGCCCTACGTGATGGCGGCCGCCGCCGTGATCGCCGACGACGATGCGCAGCGGGCCGCATCCGAATTCCACAAGGCCAAGGTCGGGCGGATCAAGCACCTGTTCAATCAGGGTCGCAACCTCACCGACGACGAGGCCGAGATGTTGCTCGACGCTCCTCCCGGCGCACAGGTGAAGGAGATGCTCCGGTACGCCGCCGTCGGGACCCCCGACGAGGTGCGTGAGCAGCTGGCCTGGTTCGCGGGCCATGCACGCGCAGACGAGTTGATCCTGGCGCCTCTCGCGGGCGACCGCGACGTGTTGCTCGGCACCGTCAAGCATTTGGCGCCGCAAGGCGGCTAGCAGTGAGATATGCGCAACGCGGCCACTGACTAAACGGACGCTCGCTCGGCGACAACGGTCATGGATCCGGGTGCGACTTCGGTAAAACCTGCGTCGCGGACTGCGGCGGCAGCGCCGATATCGGCAGCGGCACGCAGCGCCGACCAGCGGGCGGTGTCGGCGAGACGGACGTCCAGCGGACAGCCCGCACTGTACCACGACTCGGCCTCCTCGAGAGTGAACAGTGCGACGCCGAGCATCGACGCATGGCCGACCTGGGCGGCAGCCTTACCGACCGACATCTCCAGGCTCGGCGCGAGCCACAAGCACAGCCCGTCGGAGTCACCCGTCGGATCGTCGACCGGCAGATCGCCGTCGACGTCGGTCCCGCCGATCTGCAGCTTGCGAATCCGCTGATCGACGTCGCCCACACGTCCGGGGACGAACGCGCGGACGCGGCAGCCGTCGTGCTCGGCAGTCACACCCCACAGGCCCTGGACGTCGCGCCACTGCTTGCCACGTGCTCGCCGCGCGATCTTGCGGATCCGCGCATCGCACCACGCATCCAGACCGGGCGCCCACGGTCCGTCCTCCGCTCCCCTGCCGTCGAGACAGAGCAGCACGGCCGCACGGGCCGCAGCGACGAGCAGACCGTGCCTGCTCGGCGGATAGGTCTTCTCGATCTCCAACACCATCTGCATCGCGAGGACGTCCGCGGGCTCCTCTGGATCCTCGCCGCCGCCGGCGTAGCCGACGAGCCGGTCGTACGAGTCGACGAACACGGACCTACGTCTCCAACGGCACCCGGCGAAGGGTGCCGTCCTCGATGTCCGCAGCTTCGATCTCGTCGCGCGTGACGCCCAACATGAACAAGACGGCATCGAGGAATGGATGGTCGAGGGTCGTATCGGCGACCTCGCGGAGGGCGGGCTTCGCGTTGAAGGCGATACCTAGGCCGGCCGCCGCCAACATGTCGATGTCGTTGGCACCGTCGCCGACCGCAATCGTCTGCCCCATCGGGACACCGACCTGATCGGCGAACGCACGCAGGGCCCGCGCCTTACCCGGTCGGTCGATCACGTCGCCGACGACGCGTCCGGTCAGCGTCCCGTCGACGATCTCGAGGGTGTTGGCGCGGACGAAGTCGAGTTCGAGTTCACGGGCGAGCGGATCGATCACTTGGCGGAACCCTCCAGACACCACGCCGCAGTGGTAGCCGAGGCGGTGCAGGGTTCGGATGGTCGTCCGCGCGCCGGCAGTCAACTCCAGGGACGCCGCGACCTGGTCGATCACCGATTCGTCGAGCCCTTGCAAGGCCCTGACCCGCTCGTGCAGGGACTCGGCGAAGTCGAGTTCGCCGCGCATCGCGGCCTCGGTCACCGCCGCGACCTCCGCCTCCCGCCCTGCAGAGGCGGCAAGCATCTCGATGACCTCGCCCTGAATGAGGGTCGAGTCGACGTCGAACACGATGACGCGTTTCGCACGGCGCGCGAGCCCACCGCGATCGACGGCGACGTCGATGGGGAATCGTGCCGCGACCGTCACGAGGCCTGCGCGCAGAGCCGTATCCGTCGACGCGTCCTCACCGACGGTCACCAGTAGTTCCAGACCAGTCAACGGGTAGTCGGCCACGCCGCGGATCGAGTCGATGTTGCCGCCGCAGCCCGCAACCTCGGCGGCGACGGCTTGGAACGACTCCGCCGACACCGGACTGCCGAGGATCACGATCGCGTGCGTCGACGGTCGGTGGCCGTGGCTCGTCGCATCGACCGCGAGTTCCACGGACATGCCGCGCGAATGCATGGGCAGGTCGACCGCATCGAGGACGGCGGCCGCCGAACCCGTCGTCGACACGAGGACGCCGAGCGTCAGATGATTGTGAATCACCACCTGCTCCACGTCGAGGAGGTCGACGCCTACACCGGCGAGCGCCCCCATCAACGACGAGGTGACTCCCGACTTGTCCGGGCCGCTGACAGTGATGAGGATGGTGCGTTTGGAGTCCACTGTTTCCACCCTTGAATTATGGGGCCCGGACCGCGTCCGGCGCGAACCGGGACAGGCACCGCAACGAGAAAGGCCCGCCCGAGCGAACTCGGACGGGCCTTCCTGCGACTACAGCGTCAGTGCACTTCGTGCTTCTCACTGCCCCAGCCGACGTGGGCCTCAGCGCGTATGCGCTCCACCATGTGCGGGTAGTGCAGCTCGAATGCCGGGCGCTCCGAACGGATACGCGGCAGCTCGGTGAAGTTGTGACGCGGCGGCGGGCAGCTGGTGGCCCACTCGAGCGAGTTGCCGAAACCCCACGGGTCGTCGACTGTGACGACCTCGCCGTAGCGGTAGCTCTTGAAGACGTTCCAGAGGAACGGCAGCGTCGAAATGCCGAGTACCAGCGCACCGATCGTCGACACGAGGTTCAACGTGGTGAAGCCGTCCGACGGCAGGTAGTCGGCGTAACGACGCGGCATGCCCTCGTTGCCCAGCCAGTGCTGGACCAGGAACGTCAGGTGGAAGCCGATGAAGGTCAGCCAGAAGTGCCATTTGCCGAGCGTCTCGTCGAGCAGGCGTCCGGTCATCTTCGGGAACCAGAAGTAGATGCCCGCATAGGTAGCGAACACGATGGTGCCGAACAGGACGTAGTGGAAGTGCGCGACGACGAAGTACGTGTCCGAGACGTGGAAGTCGATCGGCGGGGCGGCGAGCAGAACGCCCGTCAGACCACCGAAGAGGAACGTCACGATGAAGCCGATCGAGAACAACATCGGAGTCTCGAACGTTATTCGACCCTTCCACATGGTTCCGATCCAGTTGAAGAACTTCACACCGGTCGGGATCGCGATGAGGAACGTCATGAACGAGAAGAACGGGAGCAGAACCGAGCCGGTCACGTACATGTGGTGCGCCCAGACGGCCACCGACAGTGCGGCGATCGCGAGGGTCGCATACACGAGGCCCGAGTAGCCGAAGATCGGCTTACGCGAGAAGACCGGGAACACTTCGGACACGATGCCGAAGAACGGGATTGCGATCACGTAGACCTCGGGGTGACCGAAGAACCAGAAGAGGTGCTGCCACAGGATCACACCGCCGTTGGCTGGGTCGTACAGGTGGGCGCCGAACTGGCGATCCACCTCGAGACCCATGAGCGCGGCGGTCAGCAGCGGGAAGATCAGCAGAATCAGGACGCTCGTGACGAGGATGTTCCAGGTGAAGATCGGCATGCGGAACATGGTCATACCCGGTGCGCGCAAGCACACGACGGTGGTGATCATGTTGACCGCACCGAGGATGGTGCCGAGGCCGGCCACACCCAGACCCATGATCCACAGGTCGGCGCCGAGGCCCGGCGCGTGCACCATATCGGTGAGCGGCGTGTATGCCGTCCAACCGAAGTCGGCCGCACCGCCCGGGGTGAGGAAGCCGCCGAGGGCGACGAGGTTGCCGAACAGGAACAACCAGTAGCCGAGCGAGTTCAGGCGCGGGAACGCCACGTCGGGCGAACCGATCTGAAGTGGCAGAACGAAGTTGGCGAAGCCGATGACGATCGGCGTCGCGTACATCAGCAGCATCACGGTGCCGTGCATCGTGAACAGCTGGTTGAACTGCTCATTCGACAGGAACTGAAGTCCCGGATGAGCGAGCTCGGCACGCATCAGAAGCGCCATCAGACCGCCGACGAGGAAGAAGGCGAAACAGGTGACGATGTACATCTGACCGATCAGCTTGTGGTCGGTAGTCGTGATGAGCTTGTAGAAGAAAGAGCCCTTGGGCTGGTAACGCTCCGGATAGGGGCGCTCGGCCTCCACCCGGGTCGTCGGCTGTTCTACCGCGGTCACTGATTCCTCCTCGTGAGCACCGTTGCGTCCCGTTGTCCCGGTCGGCGGCACTGGACCTCTCGTCCGTCTACTGCTGTGGCGCCGACCGAAGACAGCGCGCTGCATTACCGATCGTAGACCAGAGTCGCCCACGATTCCGAGTGGGTCCTACGAACTGTCGTACTCGCGTGTTCGCGGCCCGGTCGACGTGCAGCGCACCGGTGCTAGCGTGGTCGCGTGCACCACTTCCCTCGACGACTCGCACGCGGTCGCATGAGTACCGCTGCCGCCACCCTGGCGGGGGCCACAGTTCTCGCTGTCGGACTGTCCGCGTGCGGCAGCGACGACGGTGTGCTCCGTACCCCTGATGGATCGGTGATCTCCACGACGACCACCAGGTTCGCCGAAGTCAACATCGTAGGAGCGGGCCGCGACTTCTCCCGCACCTGCCTTGCGCCGACCGCCGTCGACCCGGGCCGCACCGACGCGACGCGGATCGTCGTCACCGATCCGGCGCTGCTTGACGGGTTGTGCGCGCTCGGCCTCGGACCTCAGGTCCGAGCTATCGCCGCCGCCCCCGGTTCGGTGCCCGCGTATCTCGGGCCGCAGCTGGCCGCGGTCCCGGCCATCGGCGACACACCCGACGCCGCGGCAGTCCGGGAAGCCGCACCCGACCTGGTGCTGTCCACGCCGGGCACCACGAGGAGCCTCGACGCACTGACCGCGACGGGCGCCCTCGACGGGGCACGCACGGCCGTCGTCGAACCGTCCGCCGACTGGAAGGCATCACTGCTCGGCGTTGCCTCGGCCACCAACAGGTCCGTGGCCGGAAAGCAGCGGGTCGACGAGTTCATCGCCGAAGCGACGCGCGTCGGGCGTGTCATGGATGCCTCGCACAGTCAGGTGTCATTGGTGCGCTTCACCCCGGACGAGAGCTTCATCGAAGGCACGTCGTCGTTCGGCGCGCAGGTCATGTCGCTTGTCGGCGTGTCCAGGCCTGCGCCGCAGCGCACTCCCGACGCCGTGCCGATGACGGATGCGAACGTGGCCGACGCGGACGCCGACCTCATCTACGTCAGCTATGCGGGGCAAGCAGGTCAAGACCGCGGCAAAGATGTGCTCCTTTCGGACGAATGGCTCAACCTCGGCGCCCCCACCTGGAAACGCGTGCTATCGGTGAATGACGACGTCTGGTACGGCCGCCCCGGCGTCGCCGCCGGTTGGCTGATCGTCAACGACCTCAAGGAATCGCTGAACAGCAGCAGTTCCGGCGACTAGCCGCCGATTCGGCAGCAAGCTTGTCGGCGGCTCAGCGTACAACTGTGCTCATGAAGGTGTGCCCGTGAAGGCTCCTCCCGTGCGCGTCCTCTGGCGCCCTGGCATCGGACTGGCGGTGTGGCCCGCGACCGAGACGTCGGCGGCCGCCGGCGCACTCCTCGACGACGTCGTCGACGTTCCGTCGGCGCTCACCGATCTGATCGGCGGGCGACGGCTGCGTCATCCCATCGAACTCCGGACAGCGACCGGAGCACGTGACTACGTCCACGCCACCGCCGTCGGAGTGCCGACCGCCGCGGCGTTCCTCGACCGATTCGACCACCTGACGCCCGGCGGCGACGTCGCGTTCTACCGATATCTCCTCGCCGGCGTGCGTTCGGCGATCGACGCGGGTGCCGTCGCACCCGGAGCCGTCGAGATCGCGGGCATGGTCGAGGTGCGGTGGCTGCCGATGCCGACGAGCGCATGGCGCGCATGGCTGCAGGTCGCACACGGGAGTGCGCCCGCTGCGGTCGCCGAGAACGGCGGTTCGTCGGCCATCACCGATTTCGCGAACGAACTCATCGACCACGAGGTCAGGCGCCGAATCGGCGACCGGGTCGGATCGCAGGTGCCATTGGTCGCCGGACTCGCCGCGCACGCGCCGTCGCCCGTCCCCGATCTGCCGGGCGCCCGCGGGGCGTGGACGGACTGGCTGGCCACCGTTGGACCCGAATCCGCGACGCTGGTGCTCCGCCTGCACGAGCCGCCCGACGAGCCGACGTCGCCCGGCGACGAGCGCTGGCGTCTCGAAGTGTGCCGTCATACGCCGACCGGCGACGTGGTGCCGGTCGCGCCCCATCGGATCGACCCCCATGAACTTGAGGCGATCACCGGAGACCTCGCGACGGCCGTCCACGCCTTCGGGCCCCTCGCGAGGGCCGACACCGATCCGCACTCGCTCGACTTCCTCCTCGAAACGGCGGCCGTCGACGACTTGTTCACGGACGGGGCTGCGGCGATCTCCGAGGCCGGAATCACGGTGCTGCTCCCCCGCACGATCGCAGCCGTGTCACCGAGTCTGTCCCTGCGGGCGTCGCAGGCGATCCCGGACGGTGGTGCGCGCCCGGGTTTCGTCGGACTCGACGAGATCTCCGACTTCGAGTGGCGGTTGTCGCTCGGCGACGCCCCAGGGTCGCCGGAGCTCACACAGTCCGACCTCGACGAGCTCGCGCAACAGCACGGAAATCTCGTGAAGGTGCGAGGCCGGTGGCTGCGCGCCGAGGGAGCGGCGCTGCATCGGGCCGCCGCGTTCCTCGCCGCCCAACGGGCCCTATCCGGCCCGGACGCCACGCCGACGATGGGCGAGCTGTTGAACCTGGTCGCCGATCCTGTCGACCAGCTACCGGTACCCGTCTCGTCTGTTCAAGGCCTCGGGTGGCTCGACGACGTCGCGCGCGGCGGGGCCATCGTCCCCACCCCCGTCCAAGCACCGGCATCACTGCACGCAGACCTACGCCCCTACCAACAACGCGGCCTCGACTGGCTCCACACCCTCGGCGGACTCGGGGCAGGCGCCGTCCTCGCCGACGATATGGGGCTCGGCAAGACAGTGCAGGTCATCGCGTTGCTCACAACGATGAGGGCCGACGATCAGCACCGGCCACCTGCCCTCGTGGTGTGCCCGATGTCGGTGATCGGCAACTGGCAGCGCGAGGTGGCGACGTTCGCCCCCGATCTGCGCGTCGTCGTCCATCACGGGGCCGGGCGCTCGGTCGACTCGATCCGGGTCGGCGACGTCGATGTCGTGTTGACGACGTTCGCGACGCTCGCTCGCGACCGGCCCGAGCTGGCGACACTGCCGTGGAGCGAACTAGTCGTCGACGAGGCCCAGCACGTCAAGAACGTGAACACCGCGGCCGCGAAGGCATTGCGCGCTATTCCCACCCGCCTCCGTATCGCCCTGACGGGAACCCCTGTCGAGAACCGGCTCGAAGACTTGCGCGCCGTCGTCGACCTGGTGAATCCGGGAATGCTTGGGACGGCGTCCGCGTTCCGATCCCGTTTCGCCGAGCCCATCGAACGCGACCGCGACCAGAATGCCCTACGTCGTCTCAATGCACTCACCGGGCCGTTCATCTTGCGGCGGACCAAGACCGACCCCGACGTAGCGCCGGATCTGCCGGACAAGTCGGAACTGATCGTCCGAACCAATCTCACCACCGAGCAGGCCGGCCTCTACCAGGCCGTGCTCAACGAGCTGCACGAAGCGCTCGCCGAGCGCAATCCAGTGGGTGAACGTCGCCGCAGCGTCCTCGCCGCGCTCACGCGACTCAAACAGATCTGCAACCATCCGGCGCACTACCTCGGCGACGGTTCGCCGCTGATGCGTAAGCGCCGCCACCGGTCCGGCAAAGTGGAACTGCTCGTCGACGTGCTGACGACGTTGATCGCCGAAGGTGACAAGGCGCTGGTGTTCACGCAGTTCGCGGCGTTCGCGGACCTGCTGACGGAATGGCTCTCCCCGATTCTCGGAGTCGAGGTCCCGGTGCTGCACGGCGGCCGCTCACGCACCGAGCGCGACGCGATAGTCGAACGATTCCAGGGAGAGGGCGGACCGCCCGTCCTGCTCGCGACGCTGAAGGCAGGCGGCACCGGGCTGAACCTCGTCGCCGCCAACCACGTCATCCACGCCGATCGCTGGTGGAATCCGGCCGTCGAAGACCAGGCGACCGACCGCGCGTACCGAATCGGCCAGTCACGCAATGTCCAAGTTCGCAAGTTCGTCTGTGTCGGCACGTTGGAGGAGCGGATCGATGAGATGGTGACGGCGAAGCGAGAGCTGTCGCAGTTGACGGTGAAGACCGGTGAGAACTGGTTGTCTGACCTCGATGACGATGCACTGTTCGATCTGTTGGCGTTACGCGACGAGGCGGTCGGCGAATGACCGGACGCCGACGCAAGGCCGCACCGGTCCGCGGGTACGGGATCACCCGATGGTCGCGAGCATTCGTCTGTGTCGTGGAAGCCGGGGCCGACCACCGGCATATCACCGGCGCACGACGATACTTCCGCGATCGACACGTCGACGACCTGTCGATCGGCGAGGGAACGATCACGTCGTCGGTACGAGGCTCCCAACTCGATCCGTTCGATGTGATCGTGCGGACGCGATCCGTCGACGCCGACACCGTCGTCGGCCTGCTGCGGACCACCGGCGAGGTAGATGATCTGCTCGCGTTGGCGCGCGGCGAACAGCCCGCCGGGTTGGGTTCCCTGATCGCCCCCACCGAGTCCGCCGACGTCGAGTCGAGTTGTACCTGCCCGGACGAGGCCCCGCGCTGCATCCACGTGTTGGCGACCGCGTTCGAGGTGGCCGCGGAGATCGACCGTCGACCCACCACGTTATTGCAGGTGATGGGCACCGATCTGCCATCGCTGCTGGCTGCCGCCGGCGGCGGCCCGGAGTCCGCAGCCGATGATGCGTCGACCGACGATGCGCTGCCGGAGGACTTCTACGGCGACACCGTCGTACTGCCGCCCCCTCCTCCGTTTCCCGCTGTCGACGCCCTCACCGAACTGGAGCCCGCCGCGTTGCGGACGGCTCTGCGCGCGTCCGGTGTTCCCGCCACACAGTTGGCCGAGGCGTTCGACGACCTGGCGACGTTCTACGCGGAGTTGAAGCGACGGACGTAGGGCCTGATGCCAGAATCGCCTTAACCTGCTGGTTGGTGTCACCTGGTGACACCAACCAGCAGGTTAGTGACGGAATGAGGGTCAGAAGTCCCAGTCGTCGTCTTCGGTGTTGACGGCCTTGCCGATGACGTACGAGCTGCCCGAGCCGGAGAAGAAGTCGTGATTCTCGTCAGCGTTCGGCGAGAGCGCCGACAGGATCGCAGGGTTCACCGCGGTCTCGTCCTTTGGGAACATCGCTTCGTAGCCGAGGTTCATCAGCGCCTTGTTCGCGTTGTAGCGCAGGAACTTCTTGACGTCCTCACTCAGGCCGACCTCGTCGTAGAGACCCTCGGTGTAGTCGGTCTCGTTGTCGTACAGCTCGAAGAGCAGCTCGAAGGTGTAGTCCTTGAGTTCAGCGCGCCGCTCGGGCGTCTGTGTCTCGAGCCCGCGCTGGTACTTGTAACCGATGTAGTAACCGTGAACGGCCTCGTCGCGGATGATCAGTCGGATCATGTCCGCGGTGTTCGTCAGCTTGGCGCGCGACGACCAGTACATCGGCAGGTAGAAGCCGGAGTAGAACAAGAACGACTCGAGCAGCGTCGAGGCGACCTTGCGCTTGAGCGGGTCGTCGCCGCGGTAGTAGTCCATGATGATCTGTGCTTTGCGCTGCAGATGCTCGTTCTCTTCGGACCAGCGGAACGCCTCGTCGATCTCCTTTGTGGAGCACAGAGTGGAGAAGATCGAGCTGTAGCTCTTGGCGTGTACCGACTCCATGAACGCGATGTTCGTCATCACCGCTTCTTCGTGAGGGGTGACCGCGTCCGGGATCAGCGCGATGGCGCCAACGGTGCCCTGGATCGTGTCGAGCAGCGTGAGGCCGGTGAAGACCCGCATCGTGAGGGTCTTCTCGTACTCGGTGAGCGTGCCCCAGGACGGGATGTCGTTCGACACCGGAACCTTCTCCGGCAACCAGAAGTTTCCGGTCAGACGGTCCCAGACCTCGGCGTCCTTGTCGTCGGTCACCCGGTTCCAGTTGATGGCCGACACCCGGCTCACCAGCTTCACCGGAGCACCTTCTGCAGGACTGTGGGCGATCTCAGACATGACACCTCGCGTTGAAGAAATGGCGATCGATCCGAACGGCTCAACCCTACCGCTTGGGGCCGACGACCCCACGCAACACAACATCGTGTGTCTCGGTGACGAACGGCGTGGCGCGCAGCGACACGCCGATAGAATCGCCTCACTCTGCAATGACGCGAGGAGGACGATGTGACGCTCCCTCGTCCGTCGCGCTCAGCATCACAACTCGTCCGTCGGCGTGTCCGCTATTACCATTTGCTGATCACGCTCATCGCCGCCGTCTTCGCCGCGGAGACGATGATGCACTTCACCCACTACACGTGGTCGCGGTGGATCGTGACGATCACTGCGATCGTCGCCGCCGCGTTGGCCGTCGGATCGGGTCTGCGGACCGCCGATCTGGGCTTGTCCCCGGGAACTCTGGCGCGGGGCGCCCGGTGGTCGGCAGCGATCGTCGCCGTCGTGGTGTCGGCGATCGGCGTCGCCCTCGCAGTACCCCCGCTGCGCGAACTGTTCCACAACGACGCCTACCGCGACCTTTCGTGGGCGCTGTTCTCGGCGTTGGTGTTGATCCCGTTGCAGACGGTGATCCCAGAGGAACTCCTGTTCCGCGGGATCGTGACCGGCGCCCTGCTGCGTCGTCACTCCGTCGCCGTCGCCATCACCGTGCAGGCCGTCCTGTTCGGTCTGTGGCATATCGTCTCGTCGATCGGACTGTCCGAAGGCAACGAAGGTATCGGCGACGTCGTCGGCTCCGGACTCGCAGGCCAGATCTTCGGCGTGGTCGGGGCGGTCGTGTTCACCGGAGCGTCCGGAGCGGTGTTCGGCTGGCTCCGGATCCGGACCGGGAGCCTCCTCCCCTGCATCGCTCTGCACTGGGCCGCGAACGGTGCAGGCGCGATCGCGGCGGCGTTCGCATGGCAGTTGGGCTGAGAACTCAGACCTCGGTCTTCGCACTCCTCGGGTCGACGAGAATCTTCGCATGCACCTCGGGATCACCGAGCGCGTCGAACGCCGCCTCCACACCGTCGAGTCCGACGGTTCCGGTGATCAGCGGCTTCACGTCGACCTTGCCGCTCGCCATCATCTGCAGGGTCTCGTGGAACTCGCCCGGGTCGTAACCGAACACGAACCGGAAGTCGATCTCCTTGCTCCCCGCCATCGCGGGCATGAAGGAGTCCTGCTCCATGCACACGCCGACGACCACGATGCGGGACCGCGGCGGCGCCGTGTCGACGAGTTGCGAGATCATGCCCGGAACTCCGACGCATTCGAATACGGCGGGGCCGGCGGGTACCTCGCCCAGGCGTTCGGCCAGCCGGAACACGTGCCACCACGGAATCGGACCGGGCAATGCGCGGAGTTTCCCCATCGTGCCCAACGCGAGGCCGACTAGGTCGGACACCGACCGCGCTTCGTTACGGCCGGGCCTGTATGCGTCGAACGGATCAGTCTCGCGAGGATCGACCACGATGTCGGCACCGACCTCTCGCGCGAGCTCACGACGTCGCGGCGACAGGTCGCTGGCCACGACCTTCTTCGCACCGGATGCTTTCAACATCGCGATGACAGCGAGCCCGATGGGTCCGCAGCCGATCACCACGGCGGCCTGACCTCGTCCGAGGTCGCCCCGGCGTACCGCATGCCAGGCCACCGCCATGGGTTCAGTGAGGGCCGCCTCGTCGTCGGAGAGGCTGTCCGGGACCGTCATCGCCATCGATTCCTGGACGACGACGCGTTCGGCGTACGCGCCCGGCGCGCGCTCGGACAATCCGATCAGCTGTGGCCCGTCGTCTTCGCCGGTCATCGGGAGCGCGACGACACGTGTGCCCCGCTTCCACCGCTTGTGGCAGCCCGGTCCATACTCGGCGACCGTTCCGACGAACTCGTGGCCCATCACGACCTGCTGGTCGAATCGCATCATGTGGGAGTACCCCGCGGTCTCCGCGACCTCGGCGACGACATCCGCGTGATGACGTGCGTGGAGATCAGATCCGCAGATCCCGGTCCGCGTCACCTCCAGCACCAGTTGCCCTCGTCCCGGCGTCAGGTCGGCAACATGGTCGACGGTCAATCGGCCTCGGCTGCACAAAACGGCTTTCATACGGGTCACTGTAGTTCTCATCGGCGGCCGAGCCGCGTCGAGGCGCCGTGATCTCGATTCCGCTCGACCAACCGGGGGGCAGGCAGGAGCTCGACCAACGGGCCGGAGACGACGAACGGCGCAACGCCCAAGGGCGACGCGCCGTTCTGTCTGGGTATCGATGCAGTCAACCTCATAACATGCAGCTGACGCAGCCTTCCACTTCAGTACCCTCGAGTGCCATCTGGCGCAGGCGGATGTAGTAGAGCGTCTTGATGCCCTTGCGCCATGCGTAGATCTGCGCC